>NZ_ATDO01000077.1:0-104600 GCF_000445085.1 Sphingobium sp. HDIP04
CTAGCCCCTCCCGCCTGCGGGAGGGGAATGTCCTGGATTGGCCTTCCCCGCCATTGCCAATTCGCTCAACTCAACCGATCGATCGCATCCGCGTCCAACCCGCCGGGAATGATCATGATCGGGCAGGGCAGCTTCCCCGCATCTGCGCCCGCGAAGTGCGACACCAGAACCCCCGGATGCCCGCTGGCCGCCGCGCCCAGCACCAGCGCCGCGACGTCGTCCATCTCCTCCAGCGTATGGCGCACCACCGCCACCGGATCGCCCTGCCGCACGGTGATGCTGGGGCGGATGCCGGATTCGTCGGTCAACGTGCCCGCCGCGCTCGTCACCAGCGCCTCGGCGCGTTGCAGCGCCTCATCCTCCATCGTCGCCTGCACGCCGCCCCACTGGACGAACTCGGCAGGCGGGATGAGGGCCAGGATGCGGATCGCGCCCGCCGTCTTGGCGGCGCGCCGGGCGGCAAAGCGTAGCGCGGTCTCCGCCTCCGCCGATTCGTCCACGACCACCAGATATGTCCGCATCCGCTGAATCCCTAAGGGGTAACGACTATTTGGCCTTCGGTCTCACAAGTCCGCGCTGAACCCATATGGTTCGCTGTGAACCAGTGTGGTGAAATGTGGCCGATTATGCGCGGGCGCGCAAGGCTTGGCCTTGACCGTTCCGGCCAAAGCGCCGAAACGAACCTCATTGCCCCCACGCCCGATAAGATGAGAGGCCTTCCACCCATGAGCAAAACGATCCAGATGCCCGCCCTTTCTCCAACGATGGAAGAAGGGACGCTGGCGAAATGGCTGGTGAAGGAGGGCGACACCGTCTCCTCCGGCGATCTGCTGGCGGAGATCGAGACCGACAAGGCGACGATGGAATTCGAAGCCGTCGACGAAGGCACCGTGGCCAAGATACTGGTGGCCGAAGGGTCGGAGGGGGTGAAGGTGGGCACCGTCATCGCCATCATCGCGGAGGAGGGCGAGGATCTGTCGCAAGCCGCCGCCGGTAATGCCGCTCCCAGCGCAGCGGCCCCCGCAGCAGGCCCTGCGCCCCAGGCCGATCCGGTTCCCGCCAAGGCGCCGGCGCCCGCGCCGAAGGCCGATCCCGCGCCGGCCAAGGCGACGGACGGCAGGGTGAAGGCCAGCCCGCTCGCCCGCCGTCTGGCTGAAGCCAAGGGGCTGGATCTTGCCGCCGTCACCGGCTCCGGTCCCAATGGCCGCATCGTGAAAGCGGACCTGGAGGGCGCCGCGCCCGTCGCCAAGACTGCCGTTCCGGCCGCCGCGCCTGCCGCTCCGCTCGCCGCCGCGCCTGCCCTCGCACAGGATTTCGGCATCCCGCATGAAGTCATCAAGCTCAGCGGCATGCGCAAGACCATCGCGCGCCGCCTGACCGAATCCAAGCAGCAGGTGCCGCACATCTACCTGACCGTGGACGTGCAACTCGACAAGCTGCTGAAACTGCGTGGCGAACTGAATGCGGGCCTGGCCTCGCGGGGCGTCAAGCTGTCGGTCAACGACCTGCTGATCAAGGCGCTGGGCGTGGCGCTGATCCAGGTGCCGGAATGCAACGTCCAGTTCGCTGGCGACCAGATGCTGAAATTCCAGCGAGCGGACATTTCGGTGGCCGTGTCCATCCCCGGCGGCCTCATCACCCCCATCGTGACGGAGGCGGACAGCAAGGGCGTCGCCGCCATCTCCACCGCGATGAAGGATCTCGCCGCCCGCGCCAAGGACGGCAAGCTAAAGCCGGAGGAATATCAGGGCGGCACCGCCTCGCTCTCCAACATGGGCATGTTCGGCATCAAGCAGTTCGAGGCCGTCATCAACCCGCCCCAGGGCATGATCCTGGCCATCGGCGCGGGCGAGAAGCGGCCCTTCGTCGTCGATGACTCGCTCCAGATCGCGACCGTCATGTCCGCCACCGGCAGTTTCGACCACCGCGCCATCGACGGCGCGGACGGCGCCCGCCTGATGCAGGTCTTCAAGGAACTGGTCGAAAATCCGATCGGGATGCTCGCCTGATGGCCCGGGTGGATGAGCAGCCGCCGGTGGACAGCCCCGCCGTGCGCGTCATCGCCATGCCCGCCGACACCAATCCCTATGGGGATATTTTCGGCGGCTGGCTGATGAGCCTGATGGACTCGGCCGCCGGTTCCGTCGCTGCCCGCCACAGCCATGGCCGCGCGGTGACGATCGCCGTCGAGGGCATGACCTTCCTGCGCCCGGTGGTGGTCGGTGACGAGGTTTCGGTGTTCGCCAAGCTGGTTTCGGTGGGCCGCACCTCCATGAAGATAGAGGTCGAGGCGTGGCGGCGGACCCGCCATGACGACAGATCCTATCGCGTGACCAAGGCGACCTTCGCCTTCGTGGCGATCGGAGAGGATCGCCAGCCCCGTTCCGTGCCGCCCTTCACCGCGCCGGCGGCGTGACGAAATCATATAAAAGCGAGTTTGATCATGGCTGAGAATTACGATGTCATCGTTCTGGGCTCCGGCCCCGGCGGCTATGTGGCCGCAATCCGCGCCGCCCAACTGGGCCTGAAGACCGCCATCGTCGAGCGGGAGAATCTGGGCGGCATCTGCCTGAACTGGGGCTGCATCCCGACCAAGGCGTTGCTGCGTTCGGCGGAAATCTATCATTACATGCAGCATGCCGGGGACTATGGCCTGGCCGCGACCCAGATCAGCGCCGACATCGCGGCGGTGGTGAAGCGCTCGCGCGGCGTTGCCAAGCAGCTTAATCAGGGCGTCACGCACCTGATGAAGAAGAACAAGATCGCCGTCCATATGGGCGAGGGCAAGCTGGTCGCGAAGGGCAGGCTCAGCGTCACCAAGGACGGAAAGACCGATGAACTGACGGCGAAGAACATCATCATCGCCACCGGGGCGCGGGCGCGCGACCTGCCGGGCACGCCGACCGACGGCAAGCGCGTCTGGACCTACCGCCACGCCATGACGCCGCCCGAAATGCCGAGCAAGCTGCTGGTCATCGGATCGGGCGCCATCGGCATCGAGTTTGCCAGCTTCTATAACGACATGGGCGCCGACGTGACCGTGGTCGAGATGATGGACCGCATCGTGCCGGTCGAGGACGCCGATGTTTCGGCGTTCCTGGAAAAAGCGCTCAAGAAGCAGGGCATGACCATCCTGACCGGGGGCGGCGTCAGCGACATCCAGGTCGGCGCCAACGGCATCAAGGTCAAGTTGAAGGACAAGGCCGGCAAGGAAAGCGCCGCCGAATTCAGCCATATGATCGTCGCCATCGGCATCGTCCCCAATACGGAGAATATCGGCCTCAAGGAGCTGGGCGTCGCCATGGACGAGCGCGGTTTCCTGAAGACCGACGAAATGTGCCGCACCAATGTCGAGGGCCTGTGGGCCATCGGCGACATCACCGCGCCGCCATGGCTGGCGCACAAGGCCAGCCATGAGGGCGTGATCGCGGCCGAAGCCATTGCCGGCAAGCATCCCCATGCCATGGACCCGCGCAATATTCCCGGTTGCACCTATTGCCATCCGCAGATCGCGTCTGTGGGCCTGACCGAAGCCAAGGCGAAGGAAGCCGGCTATGAGGTGAAGGTCGGCATGTTCCCCTTCATCGGCAACGGCATGGCCATCGCGCTGGGCGAAGCGGAAGGCTTCACCAAGACGGTGTTCGACGCGAAGACGGGCGAATTGCTGGGCGCGCACATGGTCGGCGCGGAAGTGACCGAGATGATCCAGGGCTATACCATCGGCAAGACGCTGGAAACGACCGAGGCGGAACTGATGCACACCGTCTTCCCGCATCCGACCATCTCCGAATCGATGCATGAAAGCGTGCTCGCGGCTTATGGGCGCGCGCTCCATATCTGATCGGCGCATAGCCGTGGCGAAAGGCGCGGGGGTCCTTGTCCTCGCGCTTTTCTGCGTTTTGGGGATTGCGCTGGTCCAGCGGCAGGGATGGCTGGACGGGCTGAACGCCGGGCTGATGGGAATGGCCGGGCGGGCGCGGGACAGCGGGGCTGGAACCGCCGTCACCTGGATCATGCAACTGGCGTCGGCGGTCGGGGGAACGGCGGGCCGCTTCGCGCTGCTTGGGGCCTGCGTCATCGCGCTTTGGGGCATTGCGCGCAGGCGTGCCCTCTGGCTGCTGTGGGTGACGGTCGGCGGGACTTTGCTCAACCTCTCGCTCAAGCAGGTCTTTGCCGCGCCTCGCCCCGATCTGCTGCCGCATCTCGACCTTGTGCGCAGCTATGGGTTTCCCAGCGGTCATGCGGCGGGAAACATGATCTTCTTCGGGGCCTTGGCGATGCTGGCCGGGCGGCGCTCCGCCTATGTCGGCATGGGGCTGGCAATCGCGCTGATCGGGATCAGCCGGGTCTGGCTGGGCGTGCATTGGCCGAGCGATGTGCTGGCGGGATGGATCGAAGGGCTGGGATGGCTTGCGCTCTGCGGCATCTGGCTGCCGGCAGGAAGAGGGGTGGACGGGCAGATGGATTCAGGCGCGCCGGGCGATGAGCCGGCGCCCTTCCGTTGAAGGCGCATTGGGCGCGTTTTTTGGAAAGTAGAGGTCGCCGGTCGATTTGGCGGCTCCGCCCGCTCGGCCCAGGGCCAAATCAGGATCAGCCCTCTTCCTCCATTTCCCGTTCCGCGGGCGGGTGCAGGCGCAGGCGGCTGACGCGGCGTCCGTCGCTGTCCAGGATTTCGAGTTTCCAGCCGCTTTGCGCATGCTCGACGATTTCGCCCGGTTCGGGAACGCGGCCCGCAATCACGAAGGCCAGGCCGCCCAGCGTGTCGACATCCTCCTCGACCTCCGCCAGCTTTTCGTCGATCTCCTTGGCGACATCCTCCAGTTCGGCGCGGGCGTCGGCCTCCCACAGGCCGCCATCCAGCGGAACCAGCATCGCCTCCGGCTCCTCGTCATGCTCGTCCTCGACCTCGCCGACGATCTCCTCGACCAGATCCTCGAAGGTGAGCAGCCCTTCGGTGCCCGAATATTCGTCGAGCACGATGGCGAGATGGGTGCGCTTGGCGCGCATTTCCGCGAGCAGATCCAGCGCGCCCATGCTTTCGGGAACATAGAGCGGCTGGCGGATCAGCGGCTCCAGCCTGTCGGGCACCGGCGCCTTTCCCGCCAATATGGCGAAGGCGTCGCGGATGTGGATCATGCCCACGATGGTGTCTAGATTTTCGCGATAGACGGGGATGCGGCTATGCCCCGCCTCCGCGAACAAGGCGGCAAGATCGGCGAAACTGGCATTTTCCTCTATGGCGATGATGTCCGCGCGGGGAACGGCCACGTCATCGACCGTATGTTCGGAAAAATGCAGGAGGTTGCGGACCATCTGGCGTTCGATGGCGGACAGGTCGCCCTTGGCGGGAGGGCTGGCGCCTTCCTCCTGCTCCTCCTCATCATATTCGTCGAGCGCATCCTCCAGCTCGCGGCGGAGGCTGTGGCTCTCCTCGTCTCCAAAGAGCAGCGATTTGAGGCCGTTCCATAACCCGCCCTCGTGGCTGCTACTGTCCGATTCCTTCGAACCGTTGCCGTCCTTGGGACTGCCTTCCGCCATCGTACTTCCTGTTTCCCTGTTCAGGGCATCGCGTCGAGCAGCCTGTCCTGATGCCCTGGAAGGGCAGGCGCCGGCCTTCCGCTAAAAGCGATGCCACAATATGTCACCGATCCCCATAGGGGTCGGAAATGCCGAGGCTGATCAGCGATTGCGTCTCCAGCGCTTCCATCGCTTCCGCCTCCGCGTCCTCCATATGATCATATCCCAGCAAATGAAAAGTCCCATGGACGATCAGGTGCGTGGCGTGATCGGCGACGGAGACGCCCTTTTCGGCGGCTTCCCTGGCGCAGACTCCCTCCGCCAGCACGATGTCGCCCAGCAGCACCTCTCCATCGTCGGTGTTGGCGGTGGTTTCCAGCAGGTCGGACTGCACCATGGGGAAGGACAGGACGTTGGTCGGCTTGTCCTTGTCCCGATAGGCGCGGTTGAGCTGGTGGACTTCCTCGTCGGTGGTGAGTTTGACCGCGACCTCGTACAACGCTTCATCCGCGGCGAACGCGGCATAGGGACTGTGCGTGATCGCGGCGACGACGGCCCGCTGGGCCAGCAATTCCCAGTCGGTATCTGGCCACCCCTGTTCGTGGAGGACGGCGACTTCGATCATTATAGCGGTTTCCGTTCGTGTCGGACGTGCATTTCAGGCATCCGGGCCTTCATAGGCCTGGACGATGCGGCCCACGACCGGGTGACGCACCACATCGCCGATGCCGAAGGGCACGACGGAGATGCCTTCCACCCCCTCCAGCCGCGCGACGGCGTCCGCCAGGCCGGAAATGCCAGGCTGCGGCAGGTCGACCTGCCGCGGGTCGCCGCAAATGACCATGCGGCTGCCCTCGCCGAAGCGGGTCAGAAACATCTTCATCTGGGCGACGGTGGTGTTCTGCGCCTCGTCCAGCACGATGAAGGCGTTGGACAGGGTTCGGCCGCGCATGAAGGCGAGGGGGGCGATCTCTATCTCGCCCGATGCGATGCGGCGTTCGACCTGCTCGGCCGGCAGCGTGTCGTAGAGCGCGTCGTAGATCGGGCGGAGATAGGGGTCGACCTTCTCCTTCATGTCGCCCGGCAGGAAGCCGAGGCGCTCGCCCGCCTCCACGGCGGGGCGGGAGAGGATCAGGCGGTCGACGCTGCCGGTGATGAGCTGGCTCACCGCCTGCGCGACGGCCAGATAGGTCTTGCCGGTGCCCGCCGGGCCAAGCGCGAAGATGATGTCGTTGCGGGTCAGCGCTTCCATGTACGTCACCTGCGTCGCGGAACGCGGGACGATGGTTTTCTTGCGCGTGCGGATCATGACCTTGGGCGGTTCGGCCACGTCATGGCGGATGATGCCGTCCAGCGTGGGTTCGGCGGACATGGCGATCACCGCGTCCACCGCGCCGGCGTCGATTTCCTGGCCTGCGACGATGCGGTTGTAGAGGCCGGTCATGACGTCGCGGGCCCGGGCGGCGGCTTCCGCCTCGCCCTCGATCTGCAGCTTGTTGCCGCGCGCCGCGATATAGACGCCCAGGCGGTTTTCGATGGCCACCAGATTCTGGTCATATTGGCCGAAAAGCGCGCCCAGCAGGTGCGGGCGGTCAAAGGTTACTTCCAGCCGCGCGCGTTCGGCGACATCGGCGCGGTGGTTATGATGGGGTTTCTTCGACATTCAGCAGCCTCCCTTTCCATGCGTCCTACCCGTGTGATCGGGTATCCATCTCCTCTTCTTCCAGCCTGGCGGACAGGTTCGGAGATGGGTTCCCGTTGCCACGGGAACGACTGGGTTTGGGTTCAAGCGGCCTTCCTCCTGCTGGGTTGGCCGGCCAGACTGTTCGGACCGGCGCTGATGATATCGACTTCTACCATGTCCCCGATGGAAAGTTCCGGGGCTGTGACGTGGACGGACTGGAGCCAGGGCGTCTTGCCGATGAGCTGGCCGGGATGGCGGCCCTTGCGCTCCAGCAGGATGTCCGTGCGGCGGCCGACGGTGGCCGCGTTGAATTCCGCCTGGTGGCGGTTGATCAGCGACTGGAGCCGGGCAAGCCGTTCGTCCATGACCTCCGCCGGGATCTGCCCGTCCATGTCGGCGGCAGGCGTGCCGGGACGCGGGCTGTATTTGAAGCTGTAGCATTGCGCGTAGCGGACCTGCTCCACGATCTTCAGCGTATCCTCGAACTCGGCGTCGGTCTCGCCGGGGAAGCCGACGATGAAGTCGCCGGAGAGCGCGATGTCCGGCCGCGCCGCCCGCACGCGTTCGATGATGCGCAGATAGCTGTCGGCGCTGTGGCTGCGGTTCATTGCCTTCAGCACCCGGTCGTTGCCCGATTGCACCGGCAAATGGAGGAAGGGCATCAGCTTGGGCTCGTCGCCATGGGCGGCGATCAGCCCGTCGCTCATGTCGTTGGGATGGCTGGTGGTGTAGCGGATGCGTTTGAGCGCGTCGATCTTCGCCAGTTCGCGGACCAGGCCGTCCATGCCCTGCATCCGGCCCTTGTCGTCCTCGCCGGTCCAGGCGTTGACGTTCTGGCCCAGCAGCGTGATCTCCCCCACGCCGCCGTCGACCAGCGCCTTCGCTTCGTCCAGGATGGCGGACCAGCTTCGGCTGATCTCCGCGCCGCGCGTATAGGGCACCACGCAATAGGTGCAGAATTTGTCGCAGCCCTCCATGATCGTCAGGAAGGCGGTGGGCCGCGCCTGCCTGGGCCGCGAGGGCAGGGCGCCGAACTTGGATGCCAGCGGCATGTCGGTGTCGACGGCCTGCTCGCCGCGACCCGCCCGGTCGATCAGGTCGGGCAGGCGGTGATAGGCCTGCGGTCCGACGACGATGTCGACATTGCGGGCGCGGCGCTGGATTTCGCCGCCCTCCGCCTGCGCGACGCAGCCGGCGACCGCGATCATCGGGCGGCTGCCGTCCTCGCGGGTCATGCGGCCGATGTCGGAATAGACCTTGTCCACCGCCTTTTCGCGGATGTGGCAGGTGTTGAGGATGACCAGATCCGCCTCGGCCCCGTCGGCCGCGGCTGTCATGCCGCGCTCGCCCAGCAGTTCGGCCATGCGCTCGCCATCATAGACGTTCATCTGGCAGCCGAAGGATTTGACGTGGAATGTCGCTGGAGTCTTTTGGGCGTCGTACCGATTCATGCGATCCAGCTATACAAGGCGCGCGCCTCAAGTAAAAGGCGGCAGGTGGGCGGCGATGCTGGCGGCTATTCTTTCCCGGCTCATCGCGGCCAAAGCCTTGCGATCAGGGCAGATTGCCGGATCGAACGGCTCCAGGAAGCGCAAGGTTAGGTCCAGCCTGCCCTTGCGTTCCAGCAATCTTTTCACGTTCGCGCCCGCCGGTTCGTCGCTGTGCCAACTGATTTCGGCGGTCGCCGGGCCATAGTCGATATGGACGGGCTGGATGCGCACCGATCGCGGAGGGGGCAGGAGGACGGCGAGCAGGGACGGCTTGAACGGCAGGACGCCGGCGCCGTCGCTGGTGGTGCCTTCCGGAAAAAGCGCCACGGGTTGATGCCCGGCCAAGGCGGCCCGCAGGGCGTCAAGCTGCGAAGAGAGCGCTCCGCGGCGGTCGCGGGCGATGAAAAGCGTGTTGTTCTGCGCGGCCAGCCAGCCGATGACCGGCCAGCGCGCAATGCCGTCATGCGCGACGAAGGCTGCTCCGGTCGCGCCCCCAAGCGCCAATATGTCCACCCAACTGACGTGATTGGCGATGATGAAGCTGTCGCCTTCAAAAGGATGGCCGTCGATCCGCACTCGGGCGCCGACGGAACGTGCCGCCAACGCCAGAAAGCGCGGCGGCCAGGGCGAACGGCGGCCGGCCGCGCGCCACAGCAGATGCGGGATCAGACAGAGCAGCAGGCTGGCGCCCAGGGCCGCCAGGCGCATGATGCGGCGAAGTGCAGCCAAGCTGTCTCAGCTCTTGCGGTCGAGCGCCACGCCGTACAATTCCATCCGGTGGTCGACCAGCCGGAAGCCGAGCTTTTCGGCGATCTGCTTCTGAAGCTGCTCCAGTTCGGGATCGACGAATTCGATGACATTGCCGGTTTCGACATCGATCAGATGGTCGTGATGGGATTCGGGCGCCGCCTCATAACGGGCGCGGCCGTCCCCGAAATCGTGCCGGTCCAATATGCCCGCTTCCTCGAACAGGCGGACGGTGCGGTACACGGTGGCGATCGAAATGCCCGGATCGATGGCCGCGGAGCGCCTGTGCAGTTCCTCCACGTCCGGGTGATCGGTGGAATCGCTCAGCACCTGGGCGATGACGCGGCGCTGTTCGGTGATGCGCAGGCCCTTTTCATGGCAAAGGGCTTCGACGTCGATCTTGCGGTTCATGCAGGCTCACTTGGCTGGAATTCATGTGGACCGGAAAGAACCTAGCGGCTTTCCTCCCACTATAAAAGGGGCGCGCAGCCGGCGCACCCCTTTCATGGACTTTTGATTGTATCTGGGCGCCTATTTGGGCGCGCGGACGCGGCGGCGCTTGGTGCCAAGGCCGATCTTCTTGGCCAGGCTGCGGCGCTGTTCGGCATAGTTGGGCGCAACCATCGGATAGTCCGCCGGCAGGCCCCATTTGGCCCGATAATCTTCCGGCGTCATCTGATAATGAGTCATCAGATGGCGCTTGAGCATCTTCAGCTTCTTGCCGTCTTCCAGGCAGATGATGTAGTCGGGCTTGATCGAAGAACGGACCGAAACGGCAGGTTCGGGCTTCACTTCCGGGGCGGCCGCCGGCGTCGCCAGGCCCGAAAGCGCTGCGTGGACATTCTGGATCAGGGTAGATACGTCGGAGACGGCGACGCTGTTGTTCGAGACATGGGCCGCGACAATATCCGACGTCAAAGTAATGAGCAGTTCGCTCTGCGCTGATTCGATTTCCATTTCTTTTCCCTGCGAAGGCTATTGGTTGCGCGACCCGCCCAAGGAAAATCATTTCAGGAGCGGTACAGGT
Organism: Sphingobium sp. HDIP04; assembly: GCF_000445085.1. NCBI lineage: Bacteria > Pseudomonadati > Pseudomonadota > Alphaproteobacteria > Sphingomonadales > Sphingobiaceae > Sphingobium > Sphingobium sp. HDIP04. The sequence goes on from NZ_ATDO01000077.1 coordinate 10,466, forward strand.
CAGCTATACCGATGGTTTCTGTTTTGCAAGGGCGGATTTAAATCATCTGAGCATGTCGATACGAAAGCTGAGCGCATCATGAAGTTGTCCATCGTTGCCGCGATAGTAACCAGGGCGGCGATGTACATATTCGAACCCGGCTTTTTCATATAGCCTTATTGCCGTATTCGACGCGCGAACTTCCAGATTCATCGACGTAATGCCCCGCCTGCGCGCTGTCCTGAGGCTGTCGAGCAGCAGGGCCTCCCCAATGCCCCGTCCGCGCCACAGCGGGCTGACGGCCAGCAGCAGCAATTCGCATTCGTCGAGCACCGACCGCACGAGCGCGAAACCCACGGGCGCGGCGTCGATCCTTGCGATGGTGAGCCAGGTTCCCGGCATCGTCATCACCCCGGCAAGCTGCGGCAGGGTCCATGCTTCGCCGAAGGCCGGGTCGAAGGCGCGCCCCATGATCTCCATGGCGTCGCTCATCGCGTTGCGCTCTCCCTCCTCATAGGTCTTGAGTGTCAGGCCCGGCGTCATGACGCGGACCGTTCCGTCATCGGCCGCGCATCGGCGCCGCGGCAATAAATGGGGGAGGGCGGGAGCGGGGGAATCCCGGCGACCAGCGGATAGTCGGCGGCATCGGGATAGAGGCTGATCGCCGCGCCATGCCCGCGCGCCGTCACCAGCGTTTCGGCGCCGGTGCCGTAGAGCGTGGGCTGCGCGAGCTGCTGCGCCAGTTCCGCAATCGGCGTGGAGGCGGGCGGGGTGAGCGGCGCGAGTTCCGCTGAGAAGACCTGCCAGAACAGTTCGCCGTGGCCGCCCGTGATGGTGACGGTCACCGGCCCGCCCTCATGATTCCCGGCCATGGCCCTGGCCGCGATCATGGCGAGCGCGCCATAGCCGTGCAGCGGAATGCCCCAGGCCAGCGCCAAGGCCCGCGCGGCCGCTATGCCGATGCGCACGCCCGTGAAGCTGCCGGGGCCGACATCCACCGCGATCGCATCCGCCCGGCCGCCGTCGGGCAAGGCGGCGATGGCGGGCAGCAGCGCTTCGGCATGGCCGCGCCCGACGATTTCATGAAAATGGCCTATGGGCGCGCCGTCATCGAGCAGCGCCACGGACAGCGCCTGTGTCGCGGTGTCGATGACCAATATGCGCAAAGAAAACCCCTGTAGACCGCTCGCCCGACGCGATGCCCGGCTCTGCGGTTAATCGATCGACACGGCTTTGCCAATTCTTCCCGGCCAACTGTTCGCCGCTCAGACGGCGCGAACCTCCGTCACTTCGGGCACATAATGCTTGAGCAGTTGTTCGATCCCGTTCTTCAGCGTCGCCGTGGAGGACGGGCAGCCCGAACAGGCGCCTTGCATGCGCAGATAGACGGTGCCCTTGTCGAAGCCGCGATAGATGATGTCGCCGCCGTCATTGGCCACGGCCGGGCGGACGCGGGTGTCGATCAGCTCGCGGATCTGCGCGACGATCTCCTCATCCTCCGGGTCGTCGGCGAACTCCTCCTCCTGCGGCACGAAGATTTCACCGGCGGAACCGGGCCTGAACAGCGGCATGTTGGCGGAAAAATGTTCGAGCAGGATGGAAAGTATGTCGGGCTTCACATCGCTCCACTGCGCGCCGGGCGCGATGGTGACGGAAATGAAGTCTCCGCCGAAGAAGACGCCGGTCACGTCGCCCAGGCCGAACAGGGCATCGGCCAGCGGCGAAGCCTCCGCCTCTTCGGGCGTGGCGAAATCGCGGGTGCCCATGCCCATGACCACGCGGCCGGGGATGAACTTGACGGTGGCCGGATTGGGCGTCGCTTCTGTCTCGATCAACATGCGCGCTATGTGGAGAGAAGACTGCGCAAGATCAAGCATTCGTGCTAAATTGACTCGCGCAAATCCCTTGGCGCCCTCGATTGAGTCCCGCCTGAGATCGAAGGGAGAGAGAAGATGAACAATGAAGCCGACATTCGCCACCGCTTCTGGACGGAATTGTCGCAAAGCCCGTTCCTGATGGTGGAGCTGAAAGGGTCGCCGGATCACGGCATGCCCATGACGGCGCAGCTCGACCCCGGCGCGAACCACTGTTTCTGGTTCTACACGACGCGGGAGAACCGGCTGGCAAGGGGCGGACCCGCCATGGCGCAGTTCGCGGGCAAGGGGCATTTCCTGTTCGCCTGCATCGACGGCACCCTGGTCGAGGAGACGGATCCGGCGGTGATCGACCGATATTGGACCCGTGACGTGGCGAGCTGGTACCCCGGCGGACGGCAGGACCCGCATCTGATGATGCTTCGCTTCGATCTTGGCCGCGCGGAAATCTGGCGTGCGGACATGTCGCTGCGCGGCATGTTCCGGCAGATGTTCGGCGGAGACGTGCGCGAGGAAATGCGAAGCAAGCATGTGGAGTTGACGCTGTAGCGAAGAGGCGAAAGGCGCCCCTTGCTTTTTCCCGGCATTGCGGCCATATGCGCTGCAACGCAGCAGCGGGCTTTACGCCCCTTCCAGCGATTGGCAGCGTGATCGCTTCGGCCCGAACGGGCATCGGGGCCGGCCAATGAAAGTCTGCGCCAAGCTTTGAGGCTTCCCTTTTCACGCGGGTCGTTTCGTAACCCGCCTTGCGTCCCGGCCATGCCGGAAGGCGCCGGGGCCTATTCGTGAGTTATCATCCATGCAATTTACCGACCTTGGCCTTGCCGAGCCGATCCTGAGGGCGCTCGCCGCCAAGAAATATGGTTCGCCAACGCCCATTCAGGCGCAAGCCATTCCCGTGCTGCTCAAGGGCAAGGATCTGTGCGGCATCGCGCAGACCGGCACCGGCAAGACCGCCGCCTTCGCGCTGCCCAGCCTTGACCATTTCGCCCGCAATCCCAAGCCGACGCCGCTTCAGGGCTGCCGCATGTTGGTGTTGTCGCCGACCCGCGAACTCGCCGCGCAGATCGCGCAGAGCTTCCGCGACTATGGCCGCTTCCTGAAGCTGTCCGTGGAGGTCGTGTTCGGCGGCGTGCCGATCAACCGGCAGATCAGGGCGCTGGGGCGCGGGGTCGACATCGTCGTCGCGACGCCCGGCCGTCTGCTCGACCTGATCGATCAGCGCGCCTTTACCATCAAGGATACCGAAATCTTCGTCCTCGACGAGGCCGACCAGATGATGGACATGGGCTTCATCCATCCGTTGAAGCGCATCGCCAAGCTGCTGCCGAAGGAACGGCAAAACCTGTTCTTCTCCGCCACCATGCCGGGCGAGATCGAGGCGCTGGCCAGCCAGTTCCTGCACGATCCGGTGAAGGTCAGCGTCGCGCCGCAGTCGACCACGGCGGAGCGGGTGCGCCAGCAGGCGACCTTCGTCAACCAGATGGAGAAGCAGGCGCTGCTCAACCTGACGATCCGGAGCGAGGATATCGACCGCGCGCTGATCTTCACCCGGACCAAGCATGGCGCGGACCGCGTCGTGCGCTTCCTGGAAGGGGCGGGGATTCAGGCCGTCGCGATCCACGGCAACAAGAGCCAGGCGCAGCGGACCACGGCGCTCCAGGCTTTCCGCCATGGCCATGTCAAGCTGCTGGTGGCGACCGACATCGCGGCGCGCGGCATCGACGTGTCGGGCGTGTCCCACGTCATCAATTTCGAACTGCCCAATGTGCCGGAACAATATGTCCACCGCATCGGCCGCACGGCGAGGGCCGGAGCGGAGGGCGTCGCGATCAGCTTCGTGGCGGACGACGAGCGGCCTTATCTGAAGGCCATCGAGCGGACGACCAAGGTGAAGCTGGACGTCGTGCCGCTGCCGGAGAATTTCGTGGAGGCGGTGCGCAACCTTCCCAAGGCCGCGCCGCAGCGCAAGGGCCGGGAACAGACGCCGGAACAGAAGACGCGACGTGCCGAGGGCCAGCGCCGCTATCAGGACCAGCAGAAGCAGCCGCGCGGCAATGCCGAACGGGCGCATCGGCCGGACGGCGAGGCGACGAACCCTGCCAGGAAGAATTTTCGCCGCCGCCGCGGCGGCAGCGCCGTCGGCGCGCACAAGGGAGCGGTCCAGAAGACCGGCGGACGGTGAGGTGAAAACCGGCGGGTTGGATGAAAGGACCGCTGGTTGAATGACATCCGATGTGTTCCTGCCTGCGCAGGAACACCGGCCTCTCTTCACAGGGCCTGTCTGCTCTTTGTCAGTGGCCATTCAGGAAAATCTCTTTAGGCTGCGCGGCCATGAGCTTTCCTTTCCGGCGTTCCGCCGCTTCGCTGTCCGTCCTTGCCCTGCTGCTTTCGGGAATGCCCGCGCCCCTCGGGGCGAGGACGGACCCGACTGCCGCGTCCCCAACGCCGGGTTCCAGCCAGGCGCAGGTCAGGCCATGGCTCTATGAGAACAGCGATGTGCCGATCGATCCGGCCTGGCGTTTCGGCACGCTCTCCAACGGCGTGCGCTATGCGGTGCGGCGCAACGGCGTGCCTCCCGGGCAGGTGTCGGTCCGGCTGCGGATCGACGCCGGCTCGTTGATGGAGCAATCCGACGAGCTGGGATATGCCCATTTCATGGAGCATCTGACCTTCCGCGGCTCCCGCCATGTGCCGGACGGCGAGTCCAAGCGCATCTGGCAGCGGCTGGGCGTCACCTTCGGCAGCGACAGCAATGCGCAGACGACGCCGACCGGCACCACCTATGCGCTCGACCTGCCGCAGGCGACGCAGGCCAGCTTGGGCGAAAGCATGAAGATCCTGGCCGGCATGATGGCCGATCCCAATATCGTCGAGGGCGCCGTCAATGCCGAGAGGGCCGTGGTGCTGGCGGAAAAGCGGGAGAGCGACGGGCCGCAGATGCGGATTTCCGATGCGACCAGACAGCATTTCTTCGCCGGCCAGCCGCTGGCGGACCACAGCCCCATCGGCACTGTGGCGACGCTGAACGCGGTCACGGCGGCGAAGATGGAGGCGTTCCACCAGCGCTGGTATCGCCCGGAAAATGCGGTGATCTCCATCGCGGGCGACATCGATCCGGCTATGGCCGAACAGTTGATCAAGGATAATTTCGGTTCCTGGACAGTGCCCGGAAAGGGCGCGCCGCTGCCTGATTTCGGGGAGCCAGATCCCAGCGCGCCCGCCACCAGGGTGACGGTGGAGCCGGGCGCGCCGACAGGCCTCACCATGGTCTGGCTGCGCCCGTGGAGGCCGCGTGCCGACACCATCGTCTACAATCAGGACAAGCTGACCGACATGCTGGCGCTGCAGATCATCAGCCGCCGCCTGGAACAGGCGGCGCGCAGCGGCGGCAGTTTTCTTCAGGCCAGCGTGGATCAGCAGGACGTCAGCCGGTCCGCCGACGGCACCTTCGTCACCATCGTGCCCACGGGGGATAATTGGGAAAGGGCGCTGGGCGACGTCCGCGCGATCATAGAGGACGCCAAGGCCGCGCCGCCCAGCCAGGTCGAAATCGACCGCGAATATGCCCAGATGGACACCGCGCTCGCCATCCAGGTCGAAAATGCCGATACGGAGGCGGGCGCCAAGCAGGCGAGCGACCTGGTGAGCGCGGTCGACATTCGCGAAACCACGGTCAGCCCGCAGGCCGCGCTGGACATCTTCCGATCCGGCAAGCCGGGCATGACGCCGCAGAAGATATGGGATTCGACGCGGCGGCTCTTTTCCGCCGGCGTCTTCCGCGCCCACCTGATCAGCGGCAAGGTTCAGCCGGCCGTGGACGCGAAGCTGGCCGCCGCCGTCGCCGCGCCGGTGAAGGCGGCGACCAATGCCCGGCTGGCGGACAAGGCCGTGACCATGGCCGACCTGCCGAAGCTAGGCGTGCCGGGCAAGGTCGTGTCGCGCGCGCCCATCGGCCTGCCGGGGATGGAAAGCATCGCCTTTTCCAACGGCGTCAGGCTGACCCTGTTCGCCAATGACGCAGAGACGGAGAAGGTGCGGATCAACGTCCGCTTCGGCCATGGCCAGCAGGCCTTCTCCCCGACCCGGCCCGCGCCGGGCTGGGCGGCCGATTATGCGCTGGTGGCGAGCGGGATCGGAAAGCTCGGCCAGCGGGAACTGGACGACCTGACCAATGGGCGTCGCATGGGCATGGATTTCTCCATCGACGACGATGCCTTCGAAATGCAGGCCGTGACTCGGCCGGCGGACTATAAGGACCAGTTGCTGCTGTTCGCGACCAAGCTGTTCGCGCCCGGATGGGATCCGGCGCCGATCGCGCGGGTCAAGACGGGGGCGGGGGTCGCCTATGACGCCATGGAGCGGGCGCCGGATTCCGTGCTGGCGCGCGACCTCAACTGGTTGCTGCATGACAAGGACGTGCGGTTCCGCACCCCGTCGCGGGCAGAGATCGACGCGCTGACGCCGCAGGCCTTTCGCTCCACATGGGAACCGCTGCTGGCGTCCGGCCCCATCGAAATCCAGATTTTCGGCCAGGTGAAGGCGGACGACGCCATCGCCGCGGTGGCGGCGACCTTCGGCGCGCTGCCGCAGCGGAACGACCTGCCGGTGCCTGCCGCGAACAAGCTCATGCGCTTTCCCGCCCATGTGGAGACGCCGGTGATCCTGCGGCACAAGGGCGACAAGGAACAGGCGGCGGCGGTCATGGCCTGGCCCACGGCGGGCGGTTTCGCGCTGACGAAGGAAGCGCGGCAACTGGAAATCCTGACGCAGATATTCAACGATCGGCTGTTCGACAAGCTGCGCTCGACCGAGGGCGCGGCCTATTCGCCCAGCGTCCAGAATAGCTGGCCCTTCTCCTATGAGAGCGGCGGCTACATCCTGGTGACGAGTCAGGTGCGTCCGGATCGGGTTAATTATTTCTACGGCGTGGTGAAGGACACGGCGGCGGACCTCGCCGCGAACCCGGTGAGCGAGGACGAATTGCAGCGCGCCGTCGCGCCGATGCGGCAGTTGCTGATGCGGGCCGGGACAGGCAACGCCTTCTGGATGAACCAGATGGAGGGCGCCACCCACGATCCGCGTTATGTGCAGGCGATGCAGACCATGGCGCAGGACATGCTGACCGTCACGCCGGCCGATATTCAGGCGCTTGCGGCCAAATATCTGGTGCCGGGCAGAAGCTGGTCGGCGGTCGTGCTGCCCGACGGCGTTCGCGCTGAATAAAGGCTCAGGCCGGGGCCTGGGCGCGTCCCGATTGTTCCAGCAACTGGCTGTAGAGGCGCACATATTCCATGTGGATCGCGCGAATCTCCGGGTTGCGGGAACGGGCCGCGAGCCTGCGATTGCGATCCAGCCGCGCCTCGAAATAGCTGCGGTTGAATGCCGTGTCGATGTTCATTTTCTGCCTCCCGAAGCGATTTGGAGGCGAGAATGTTCTTGGCTGCCGAAAGTTGCCGCGCTGCACCGGCATATCTGTTGCAACGCGGCGGAATGAGCCCAGGCCAAGCCGGACCGAAGGTCGCGCCTTCAATCCATGGCGCGAAGCGCTGCGACGATCATGACGGCCGTGCATTTGGCGGTGCGCTCGGCGCTGATGACCGGCCCGGACAGGCTGCGATGACCCAGGCCGAACAGGCAGGCGAGCATCATTTCCTCCGCGCTTTTCAGCGCTTCGCCCGACAGCCTGGGATTGGCGGCGCAGGCGAAATCGGCCAGGGAATCGCGAAAGCCCTGGCACATGTCCGTAATCATGTCCGCGACCCGCGCATTGCGGAATCCCTCCGCCATGATGTCGAAGGACAGGGCTTCGTGCGGATTGTCCATCACGTCCAGCAGCAGCAGTTCGAAGGTCCGCTCTATGCTGATCTCGCCCGCGTCGAGCCGCTTGCGCAAGCTCAATATCGTGGCTTCCCGTTCCCGCGCATCGCCTTTCACGATCGCCTCGATGATGTCTTCCTTGCCCTTGAACAGGCGATAGATCTGGCCGATCGACACATGGGCCGCGGCCGCCAGTTCGGCCACCGCGCTCTGATGGAAGCCCTTGGCGGCGAACAGCTCGCGGGCCGCATTCAATATGCGGTCCCTGGCGCCGCTTTCATGTTGCAATGCAACCAAAAATATTCACCCTGGCCCTTTTTTACCCTTGAACAAATTGTGGCATGTTCCTACCTGCGCCGCAACTGGAATGAACGTTCATTCCAAAAAGAATGCCATCATTGGAAACGGAGCGCCGACCGATGCAAAAGGGGATATTTGTCGGACTGCTCGTCTGCGCGTCTGTGCTGGGGCTGGGCGGCTGTGGTGAACAGCAGCCGCCCGCGCCGCCGCCGCCTGCGGTTGGCGTGGTGAAACTTTCGGTGGAAAATGCGCCTCTCACGGCTGAGCTTCCCGGTCGCATCGCGGCGGTGGAAACGGCGGAGGTCCGGCCGCAGATCAATGGCGTCATCCGCCGTCGCCTGTTTACCGAGGGCGCCTTGGTGCGTGCCGGCCAATTGCTCTACGAGATCGAGGACGCGCCCTATCGCGCGGCTGTGGCCCAGGCGCAGGGCGCCCTGGCGCGGGCGCAGGCATCGATCCGGGCGACCGCCCTTCAGGCGCAGCGCTATCAGGGCCTGGTGGGCATCAACGCCGTCAGCCGGCAGGAGGCCGACAATGCCGCCGCCGCCGCCCAGCAGGCCCGCGCCGATGTCGCGGCGCAACGGGCGGCGGTGCAGGCGGCGCAGGTGAACCAGGATTTCACCCGCATAAGGGCGCCGATCTCCGGACGGATCGGCCGTTCGCTGTTCACGCCGGGCGCGCTGGTGCAGGCGGGGCAGGCGGACCCGTTGGCGACGATCCAGCGGACCGACATCGTCCATGTCGACCTGACCCAGTCGGCCGCGCAGATCATCGACCTCAAGCAGGCGATGCAGGCGGGCGGCGTCAGTGCGGCCGATGGGGCGCGGGTGCAATTGCTGCTTCCCAACGGCAGCGTCTATCCGATCGAGGGGCGCCTGCAATTTTCCGAAGTGACGGTCGATCCCAGTTCCGGCGCGGTGACTTTGCGGGCGACCTTCGCCAATCCGGACGGGCTGTTGCTGCCGGGCATGTATGTGCGCGCCAGGCTGGTCGAGGGCCAGCGCAGGCAGGCGATCCTGGCGCCGCAGCAGGGCATTGCGCGCGACGCGCGGGGCCGGGCCACCGCCATGGTCGTGGGCGCGGGCAACAAGGTGGAGCTTCGCCAGGTCGAAACCGACCGGGCCGTGGGCGACAGGTGGATCGTCACCAAGGGGCTGAAGGCGGGAGACAGGCTGATCGTCGAGGGCCTGGTGAACCTGCGGCCCGGAACGGTCGTGAAGCCGGGCGCGCCGCAGCAGGTGACGGCCGTCGCCAAGCAGGCGAATGCCGGCGGGGCGAACTGAGCGATGGCGCGCTATTTCATCGACAGGCCCATCTTCGCATGGGTCATCGCCATCGTCATCATGCTGGCCGGCGCCTTGGCGCTCCGGTCCTTGTCCGTGGCGCAATTCCCGGAGATCGCGCCGCCCGCGGTGACCGTGTCCACCAGCTATCCCGGCGCGAACGCCCAAACGCTGGAAAGCACGACGACGCAGGTGATCGAGCAGCAGCTCAAGGGGCTCGACCATCTCCGCTATTTCTCTTCCAGCAGCGATTCCGCCGGCAATCTGACCATCACCCTGACATTCGAGCAGGGCACGGACCCCAACATCGCGCAGGTCCAGGTGCAGAACAAGCTCGCCCAGGCCACCCCCCTGCTGCCGCAGGAAGTGCAGCAGCAGGGGCTGCGCGTCACCAAATCGACCGCCACATTCCTGATGGTGATGGCGGTCTATTCCGATGACGGCATTCACGACCAACTGGATGCGGGCGACTTCATCGCCTCCTCGCTCCAGGATCCGATCAGCCGCGTCGACGGCGTGGGCGACACCCAGCTATTCGGATCGCAATATGCGATGCGCATCTGGCTCGACCCCTATAAGATGGCCAATCTGGGCATCACCGCCGGCGATGTGAAATCGGCCATCCGCGCGCAGAATGCGCAGGTTTCGGCTGGGCAGATCGGCGGCGCGCCATCGCCCCGCGGCCAGGCGATGAACGCCACCGTGACGGCGCAGTCGCGGCTCAAGACGCCCGAAGAGTTCCGCCAGATCCGCTTGCGCAGCAACGGCAACGGGTCCGTCGTTTATCTGTCGGACGTCGCCAAGGTGGAACTGGGCGCGGAAAATTACAGCTTCCGATCCAGGTTCAACGGCCATCCCGCCGCCGGCTTCGCCATCAAGCTGGCTCCCGGCGCCAATGCGCTGGATACCGTCGAGGGCGTAAAGAGCCGGGTGAAGGAACTGTCCAAAACCTTTCCGGCCTGGGTCAGATATGATTTCCCGGTGGACAATTCGACCTTCGTGAAGCTGTCGGTGGAACAGGTCATCCACACCCTGTTCGAGGCGATCCTGCTGGTCTTCGTGGTGATGTTCCTGTTCCTGCAGAACTGGCGCGCCACGCTGATCCCCACCATCGCGGTGCCGGTGGTGCTGCTGGGGTCGCTCGCGATCCTCTATGCGGCGGGCTTCACTATCAACACGCTGACGCTGTTCGGCATGGTGCTGGCCATCGGCCTGCTGGTCGACGACGCCATCGTCGTGGTCGAAAATGTGGAGCGCATCATCCAGGAGGAAGGGCTCAGTCCGCGGGAGGCGGCTAGGAAGTCGATGGACGAGATCAGCGGGGCGCTGGTCGGCATCGGCCTGGTGCTGTCGGCCGTGTTCCTGCCCATGGCGTTCTTCGGCGGGTCGACCGGCGTGATCTTCCGCCAATTCTCCATCACGATCGTGTCCGCGATGGTGCTGTCGGTGCTGATCGCGTTGATCCTGACTCCGGCGCTCTGCGCGACGATCCTTCGGCCCAAGGGGCAAAGCCATGTCTGGACCGGCCCTTTGGGGTCGCGCTTCGGCCGCTTCTTCGACTGGTTCAACCGGACCTTCGACCGCAATGTCGCGCGTTATGGCGCGACCGTGGAGAAGGTCGAACGCCACTGGGGGCGGACGATGCTGGTCTATGCGCTGATCGTCTTCGGCATGGGGCTGATCTTCCTGCGCCTGCCCGGCGGTTTCCTGCCCGATGAGGATCAGGGGGTCATCATCAACCAGGTTTCGCTTCCCACGGGATCGACGCTGGAGGAAACCGAACGCACGCTGGCCAAGGTCCGCGATCATTACATGATCGGGGAGAAGGGGAACGTCGCCGGCGTCTTCACCGTCCCTGGTTTCGGCTTCGTGGGACAGGGGCAGAATGTCGGCATCACCTTCGTCCGGCTGAAGCATTGGTCGAAGCGCGAGGGCGCCCGGAACAGGGCGTCGGCCATCGCCCTGCGCGCCAATGGCGCCTTCCGCAAGATTGCGGCGGGCATGGCGATCGCCTTCGTGCCGCCCGCCGTGCAGGAATTGGGCAATGCCACCGGCTTCGACTTCCAGCTTGTCGACGTGGGCGGCCTGGGCCATGACAGGATGCTGGAAGCGCGCAACCAGTTGCTGGGCATGGCCATGGCCGACAAGCGGCTGGCGCAGGTGCGCCCCAACGGCCTGGAGGATACGCCGCAGCTCAAGCTGAACGTCGATCAGGCGGCTGCGGGCGCGCTGGGCATCGCCCAGTCCGACGTCAACGATACGATCAGCACGGCGATGGGCAGCAGCTATATCAACGACTTCATCGACCGCGACAGGGTGAAGCGCGTCTATGTGCAGGCCGATGCGCCGTTCCGCACCACGCCGGATTCGATCGGCGTGCTGCATGTTCGGGGCAGCAGCGGCGCGATGGCGCCGATCTCCTCCTTCGCGACGACCGAATGGACGCGTGGTCCGGCCAAGCTGGAACGCTTCAACGGCGTGCCGTCGATGCAGATCATGGGCGCGCCCGCGCCAGGGGTTTCGACCGGCGAGGCGATGAAGGCGATGGAGGAAATCGCGGCCAAGCTGCCGGCGGGCGTCGGCTATGAATGGAACGGCATTTCCTATGAGGAGCAGACCTCCGGCGGGCAGGCGCCGGCGCTCTATGCGCTGTCCATGCTGATCGTGTTCCTTTGCCTGGCCGCGCTGTATGAAAGCTGGTCGGTGCCGATCGCGGTCATGCTGGTGGTGCCGCTGGGCGTGTTCGGCGCGGTGCTGGCGGCGATGCTGGTCGGGCTGAACAACGACATCTACCTTCAGGTCGGGCTGATCACGACCATCGGCGTGTCGGCCAAGAACGCCATCCTGATCGTCGAATTCGCCGAGGAGAAGATGCGCGAAGGCCTGCCGCCCGCGCGGGCGGCGCTGGAGGCGGGCAAGCTGCGCCTGCGGCCGATCCTGATGACCAGCTTCGCCTTCGTCTTCGGCGTCCTGCCGCTGGCGCTGGCGAAGGGTGCAGGGGCGGGTGGCCAGAACGCCATCGGCTGGGCCGTGGTCGGCGGCATGCTGTCCGCGACGGTGCTCGCCATCTTCTTCGTGCCGGTCTTCTTCACCGTCGTGAAGCGCCTGTTCCGCGAACATCATGGCAAGGGAAGCGGGCATCAGGGCAGCGCCTTGCCAGGTTCGCAGGAGGCATGAGGACGATGAACAAGATCAAGCCGTTCTCCGCCGCTGCCCTGGCGCTGACGCTCGCGGCCTGCGACATGGCGCCCCGATATGTGCGGCCCGCCCTGCCGGTGGCGGGGGCGAGCCCGCAGGGGCCCGCCTATCCGGCTGGGCAGGGGCAGGCGATCGTCCCGGCGGACACGGGCTGGAGGGATTTCTTCGTCGATCCCCGGTTGGCGCGGGTGATCGAAACATCGCTGGCGCATAATCGCGACCTGCGCGTGGCGCTGGCCAATGTGGAGCAGGCGCGGGCGCAATATCGGGTGCGGCGGGCGGATATTTTCCCGACGCTGAGCGCCAACGGCAGCGCCACCTATCAGGATACGCCCTTCTCCCAGGTCGGGACGGGCCGGACGGACATCTATTCGGCGTCGGTCGGCGTGTCCGCCTGGGAAATCGACCTGTTCGGGCGGTTGCGCAACCTGAGCAGGGCGGCGCAGGAGCAATATTTCGCATCGGTCGAGAACCGCAACGCGGCGCAGACCGCTCTGATCGCGGAGGTCGCCAATGCCTGGCTGACGATGGCGGCGGATCAGGAGCGGTTGAGGATAGCGCGGGATCTGGAAAAGGCCTTCGGACAGACGCTTGACCTCACCAGGGCGCGCTTCGCCAAGGGAATCGCGTCGGAACTGGAAGTGCGGCAGGCGCAGACCAGCCATGACCAGGCGCGGTCGGACATTGCCGAGGCGACGACATTGGTGGCGCAGGACCAGAATGCGCTGAACCTGCTGGCCGGCGCGACAGTGGCGGGGGAGGACTTGCCGGCGGCGATGCCGGAAGGCGACGTCACGCTCTCCAGCCTTCCGGCCGACCTGCCTTCCACGGCCTTGCTGCGCCGTCCGGACATCATGGCGGCGGAGCATCAGTTGCTGGCCGCCAACGCCAATATCGGCGCGGCGCGGGCAGCTTTCTTCCCGAACATCTCGCTGACCGCCGCGTTCGGAACATTGAGCCTCGGCCTATCCAATCTGTTCAAGTCGGGCAGCGACACCTGGTCCGTGGCGCCTTCCGCCAGCCTGCCGATCTTCGACTTCGGCCGCAACAGGGGCAATCTGCGCTATGCGCGGGCGACCTATGACGCGATGGTCGCGACCTATGAGAAAAGCGTGCAGACAGGCTTTCGCGAAGTCGCCGACGCGCTTGCCCGGCGCGGCACGATGACGCAGCAACTGGAGGCGCAGACATCGCTGCGGGATGCGGCGCGGGTGAGCTATCGCCTGTCCGAAGCGCGGTTCCGCGCCGGCGTCGACCCTTTCCTGACCACGCTCGACGCGCAGCGGACGCTATACAATGCGGAGCGGAGCCTGCTGGCGACAAGGCTGAGCCGCGCCGCGAACATGGTCGAACTTTATCGCGCTATGGGTGGCGGCCTGAAATAACTTTTTGGCCGCAAGCGGCGGGAAGGCGGCCATGCCGGCATAGTCCATGGTGCCTTTCTGGAGCATCCGCTTAGAAGGATGCGACAACAAAATCCTGGAGCGCGGGACCTCAACGCGGCCCGCCCAAGGGTGGGAAGGACAGGCATGACCTACGCATATCGGACGATGGATTCCCCTGTCGGCGAATTGACGCTGGTGGCGGGCGAGGCGGGGTTGGCTGCGGTGCTGTGGCAGGATGACGATCCCCGGCGGGTGCGCCTGGGGCCGCGGATCGAGCGGGGCGATCATCCGGTGCTGGAGGAAGCCGGGCGGCAACTCGGCGAATATTTCTCCGGACAGCGGGAAGCGTTCGACCTGCCGCTCCATTTCAGCGGCACGGATTTCCAGAAAAGCGTCTGGGCTGCCCTGCTGACCATCCCCTTCGGGGAGACCCGCAGCTATGCCGACATCGCCCGCCAGATCGGCAAGCCGTCCGCCTGCCGCGCCGTGGGAGCCGCCAATGGACGAAACCCGATTTCCATCATTGCGCCCTGCCACAGGGTGGTCGGCGCCGATGGCGCGCTGACGGGCTTTGCTGGCGGTCTGAAGGCCAAGCGCTATCTGCTTGGCCTGGAAAGAAGATTTCCGTGAGATCCATCGGGGAAATGGCGGGGAAATGGCGCACCCAAGAGGGGATAGGGTATCCCTTGATTTCAAAGAGTTGTATTGGCGAACCCGTCCAATAGGACGCGCGGAAATCTGCGCTGTTCAGCGACGAATGGCGAACTTTCCATTCTGGAAAATGGCGCGGCGTGGCGGCGCTGGCAGCGCGATATGAAACCGCAGTTTTCACTTTTCGGTCCTGCGGCACTCGCTGACGGGCTAGAAGGCGTTCTACATAGCGAGGCCGCCCGCCAAAATGTCACCGAGCTTATCGGGCAGATCGATGCGATCATCTTGCAACTGGATCAGTTACGACAACGGTTAACGTTGGGCATTGGCCCGCCCTGGATACTCGACGCGATGGCGCTTCCTCCGCAGTTGGTGGAGAAATACATTGCAGCGGCGGCCTTCTCCCGTTGGTTCGCCTATCGCGTTGATCGGGTGTCGGATAGCGTGGTCCGGTCCTCGCTGCTCTACAGCGATTATACGGACTGGTGCGCAGGGCAGGCGCTCGCCCCTTCTGCCGTGATGAGTAGAACGGCCTTTGGTCGAGCGCTGGGCCGGGAAGGCATCCCCGCTGGAAAGAAGGACCATCGCGGCCGGATCATGCGGCGAGGAGCTAAGTTGCGGGTCAATGTTGGAGCCGATAGACATGGCGATCAATGAACTGATGCGCTGCTACGGACAGTTTACGGACAGTTGGGCTTTGGAATGCCCTAACTGTCCGTTGCGGGCCGCTCCAGACTTTTCCGTGATGAGATCGGAGGTCGGTGAGGTTGATCTCGCCCCCTTCTAACTGTCCGTCTGTCCGTAAACCGTCCGTAGCTGCAACCCTAGCAAATCTGCGGGTTACGGACAGTTACGGACAGTCTGAACAGTTATCTTCATGTTGGCCCCATATGCGCGTGTGCGCATGTGCGAAAATGGGGTGACTGTCCGTCTGTCCGTAAGGAGATATTCAATGGGTAAAGAGAATAATCAAGACTCATCCTTATCCAGCCAGTTAGCGCAGCAGGCGGTCTGTCACAGCGATCATCCAGCCAATGCGGCTGCGGCCCTCATGAGCGCTGCTGCCCATCTCCTTGTGGCTCGGTTTGGAACCGAAGGGGCGATTTCGCTCATGGCATCTATGCTCGATGAGGCGGCCAGCGACTGGCGGCGGCGGAATGCCCACTGATCCCCCCAACGGGTCCTTCTGGGGTGGGGCCGCCTAGTGCGGTGAGGCGAGGTGCACATAAATAGGGTTCATAAGTAATACAGGATTATGAACTCCATGAACTGAACTGGTACATGCACTGAAATTCACATTTGAATGTGGTGATGAGATGGTAGATGGATTGAAAGATGAATATAATGAGGCGTCGGCCGCCAAGTATTTGAACATTTCCGGCCGGACGCTGCGTCGCTATCGTATAGCACAGTTGATCGGTCATCATCGTTCGCCTGGAGGTCGGATCAGCTATACTCTCGATCAACTGATAGATTTCCAGCTTTCGACCAGAGTCGCGCCGGTTCAGTCCAACGCCGCGTAAGGACAGCCGATCTACAGCCCAATTTCGGATTGCGGATCGCGAGACGGCCGAGGAAATGGACGGTGGCCAAGAAAAGGTAGCATTTGGCCTCACATGTCCGCGTATGGCCTCATAACGGTAATTTACCTCCCGCCCCGCTGTGCAGAGTATCAGGGGCATGAGCAACACAGCCCCCACTATGACAGAGCGCCGCGTGATGGCGGCCCCGCGTACCCGGTCGGCGGACATATCGCCCACGAGTTGGAACGCTGAAAGCCGCACCATCGAAGTTGTCTGGACGACTGGTGCGCGTGGCGCGCGCTTCGATTGGGAGAGCTTCGAAACCGTCGATGAGGAATTGGACACGCGCTCGACTGCCGTTCGCCTTGACCGCCTCAACGCTGGTGCTCCGGTCCTAGATACTCACCGCCGGAGCGGCCTGGCCAACCAGATCGGGGCGGTGGTGCCCGGTTCCGCCCGGATGCAGAACGGTCAAGGCGTCGCCACCGTGCGGCTATCCGACCGGCCAGACATTGCCTCCATCGTTTCCGACATTGCGTCGGGCATCATCCGCAATCTTTCGGTCGGTTACATGGTCCATGTCTATGAGATCGAGAGGGCACCGGGGCAGCGCCCGCTTTACCGCGCCGTCGATTGGGAGCCGTTTGAAATCAGTTTCGTGCCGGTGCCGTTCGATGCCCAGGCGCAAGTTCGTGATGCGCCAGAATCCTCCCCCTGCATCCTTCGTCCTCATCCTGTTCAGGAGTATTCTTCCATGTCTCACACGCGCCATAACACCCTCGGCATTTCGCGCACCGCTGATGGTCAGCAGCCTGCTACCGAACCCGCACCGATCACGAACGATCCCGTATCGCTGGCTCGTATCCGGGAATATGTCATGGCCGCCAGCGAAGGGGCATACGCACAACTCACGCGGGAGGATTGCAATGGCATCATCCTCGACATCGCCGAGCGAGGGATGAACGAACACGAGATGCGGGAAACCTTGCTGGGCATACTCGCATCACGTCAACGTGCGGCCACCTCCCCTGCGGGCGGCGGCCCGCGCGAAATTGTCGATCGGTGGGGCTCTGGGAGTGCCACCTATGAGAACCCGAATTTCCACGCCCGCGCCATCGAGGATGCCCTATATGCCCGCATGAGCGGTCGCGCGCCGACAGATCAGGCTCGCGCGTTCATGCACATGTCGCTTGTCCAGATCGCGGGACAGATAGCGGAGCGCGCCGGAGTGCGTGGCGTCAACAGCATGGCGCCGGGGGATGTGTTGAACGCCGCAGCTTGGAACCGAACCCGTGGCTTTGACAATGGGGCCTATCGGGGTGGCGGTTATCACACCGCCAGCGATTTCCCAGATCTTCTGACGGGCGCAGGCCAACGCTTCCTGATGGATATGTTTGCAGCTGCTGAATCGCCTCTCAAGCTGATCGGCCGCAGGCGCAACGCGCGAGACTTCCGCGAAATCAGCGGGCTGGAGCTTTCCGGCTTCGGTACGCTGTCGGAAGTGCTGGAAACGGGCGAGATCAAGTCCGGCACCTTCAAATCGCGGAAGGAAACCTATCAGGTCAAAACCTTCGCCAAGATGTTCGCCCTCTCCCGGCAAGCGATCATCAACGATGATCTGGGGGCGTTCGGCGATCCGATCCGCGTCATGGCGCGCGCGGCCGGAGAAACCGAAGCGAGCCTGCTTGCCAGCTTCATCAACAATAATCCCGCCATGTCGGACAGCAATCCGCTGTTTAATGCGGAGCATGGCAACCTGGCAGGAACCGGGGCGGCCCCCAGTGTCGCCACGCTTAGCGATGGCCGCCTTGCCATGCGCAGCCAGAAGGATTTGGATGGCGTGACGCCTATTGCCGCCGCGCCGAAATATATCCTTTCCAGTCCCTCCTATGAAACAGCAATCGAGCAGCTCATAGCGACGCAACTCAGTGCCAACCAGGTGGATGAAGCCAATCCCTTTGCGGGCAAGCTCACGCCGCTGGTTGATCCTCGCCTCGATGCCTTGCCATGGTATCTCTTTGCCGATCCCGTAAACGCGCCTGTGCTGGAATATGCCTATCTGGAGGGCCATGAAGGTCCACGCGTCGAGATGAAGGAGGGCTGGGACACGCTGGGCACCTCATTCCGCGTCTACATGGATTTTGGGGCCGGTCTGGTCGATTGGCGCGGCGCGTATAAGAACCCCGGCGCTGTCGTCGGCTGATAAGCGAAGGGCGGATATTTCGGCGAGAGGGGCCGCCCTGGCCTCGCATGGGTCATCTTCACCCCTCCCGCCAATTCAACGGATGTGGAAATGTCGTCTCTAACGTTAGTTCAGCGCGCCGCCGCTACCACCGCAACGATGGCCAAGTATCGCAGCCAGGCGTTTGACTGGCGAGCTCGCGCCACCTGTATCCATATGGCCCGCTTTCATCTTCGGCGATTGGGTCACACACCTCCACCGATCCCTGATTTTCGTTCGGCGCTGGGCGCCCGCAAGGCTCTCGAAAAGACCGGCTTTGCAGACCTTCCCGCTCTTCTGGATAGCCTGCTGGAGCGCATCGCGCCTGCCTCCGTGCTTGTCGGGGATATTGTCATTCTCAGAGGCGATGAAGGGTTTGACAGCATCTGCATATGGGCCGGCGGCAAGTTCCTGGGCTGGCATGGCGATGACCCAAGCGGGATCAAACCGCAGATGGCGCTTGATCCCGCCAACATCATAGGAGCGTGGCGTGTCTAAGACCCTCCGAACCGTTGCGGTCATCGCGGGCGCTGTCTCCCTTGTCGCTACAGGCATCGGCGCGGCAGCCGCCCTGGCCGCGCCTGCAGGCATGGCTGGCAGTGTTACAGTAGCGAGCGTTTCCACCGCCACACTGGCCAGCATCGCCACATACGCATCTGCGGTGGGTATGGCGGCATCTATCGGCGCTGGCCTGGCCGCTATCAAACCTTTCGACCCGAAACAGATTCTGGAGATCATCGCCCATGACTGCGCTGAACATGTGGGAGGATGGGCGGAACGCCTATATCCTGAACGACACAGCGGCCTATCCCATGGATGGCTCGACGCTGCTGCGCCATACATTCAAGACGGTAGTGGTTGACGGCCTGCTGTTCGGTCAGCGAGCCGCCATTGCCGCAACCGGATGTCTGCCCACTGAGGTCTTGCAGGCGGGTATCAGTGAAATTCAGCCGATAGATGCACCACACTTGCTGGCCAGCCTGCCAGCCCTCATGGTTCGGATGACGCTGGAAATGCGGCGGCACTCTATCCATGACGAAGTGCACGGCTATTTTCTCGCGGTAGCGATCATCAATCCTCAGTTGAAGCGCCCACTGTTATCGGTCGCGCGTTCGGAAAGTCGGGAGAACCCGGAAGAGCTTCCGGCAAACACGTCGGTTCCCGTACGCTACTGGGTTACGGGCATGGTGCCTTTCGGTCCCTTTACGTGCGATGCTGCGGCCTATGATCCTTCTGCCATCGCCGCATTTCAACCCAGCGTCGATGGGCGGGCGATGATAGAATTCCAGCGCAGCCAGCCATGGCCGGACGGCGGGTTCAGAATCGGCGGGCAGGCGGTACTGACCACGATTGCGCCGGAGGGCGTTTCCTCTGAGGTTGTCGCTACCTGGCCCGATCAAATCGGCCAGCCCATAAACGGCGCCGTGCGGGCATAGAGAGACCTGTCATCACACCGGAGCTAATTCCGCCAGGTTTGCTTCAGCTCTTCGTCAAACCAGCGCTCAGTATCTTCTAGCGGCCCCATCACCGACCGGAAGTCGAGATAGTGGGAATAGCCCTCGCTGCCCAGCCAGGAGCGGAAATCATCGAATGACGGCATATCGGCTGACCCGGCCGCTATGCCGTTTTTCCTTGCCCATTGGCTCGCTAAAGAGCGGATCGCCTTTTCAGCATCAGCCTTACGCGTCATCGCTCTTCGCCCCAGATTTGAGCATGGATAGCCTACGATTCAGCAGCTTTCGCTGCGGCAATCCCTCTCTGTATTTTTGCTGACAAAACAAAAAGAAAATTCCCCAGAGCCTCAGCAAAATCCACGGATTGTTTAGCCTCGTCCGGACTTAGATGAGGCTTTTCCTTGTCGGCATGCCGTGGACGATTGGCGCCAAGCCTTACCGAATGTGCCCACGCGGCCATACCCTCAGTTAGCTTATTGTCGCCCAGTGCTTGGTCGATGCGCTCATAAACCGAGCCTTTTTCATACCCCAGCTCTTTCAACATGGAATCGACCGCGCTGCCTGCCATAACACCAGCCGCATCGGGGGCATGCAACGTATCAAAAGCTTGCTGAAGAAACTGTCGAGCGATCGGCGGAATATCCTCATGCGCCGAGCGCACGGCAGGGAACACACTGGCTGGACGCTGATCTTCTAACGCGAAGTTGGGAAGCGACGAGGCAGCAATACCGCCCCCGCACTTTACACAGGCGAAAAAGCCCCATTGTCGCCTAGCACCATCTGTTGAGGGGGTGCCCCCACGCCACATTTGAAGCAACAGGGGCGGAGACACAGAGCAATGTGGACACCGATCAACACCGCCAAGCGTGTGCAAATCATTCATATAATCTCCGAATGTCCTCAATAGGGGGCTAAGGGCGGATTGCGTCGGCGGTGGTCGCTGAATTTTTCACCCCCGATTCGTTCCGTTCGGAAGCCGTTCGCTTTCCATGGCTTGCAGAGTTTGCAGCCTGCTCGTTGATTTCGGGAGCGCTGGCGTTTGTGGTGCATAGTTCACGGCCTTTCCTCTGGACCGGCTGGCAAGTTATACTTGGGGTTTGCTTGCATCCCACATTTCACGCACCTTAAGGAAAATCTCTCGAGATTTTTCGTACGGCTCGCCGTTGGTGATAGTATTATATTCGGTCAAAACTTCTTCCACCGAATTTTCAATTTTCGGGGTCAGCATATTGTTTTGGCGCTGCGAACACAGTGATATTATAGACAGATGCAGCGCCAATCCTCCAAGGCTCTTGGTGGAATTAACGTGATCTATCATCTTCGCGAGGTCTTGAATCGCCTTCGCGGTTTCTACATCCATAATTTTAACCTTGTAGATGGGCCGTCAAAATCTGACGGATTGCTTCCGGTCGGGAGGGGCGCGGCTCTTCCTGGCAGGCTATCCATGCGTCGAGCGCCGCTAATTGATCGGGCTGCAGGCGCACCATAATAGGTGTACCCACGCCAGTCTTAGGACGCCCTCCGAGGTTTTTGGTATCACGTCTTGACCCGTTCATAGGTTCTTGATACCACAAAGGCGAACCGGAGCAAGGCGGCAACCTCACTCCGGCTCTAACCATCGACACGGAGTCTACCCATGTCTCAGGCTGTTTCCGCCCCTATCACGGGCGATCCTTCTGTTGCACCCGGCAAATCGCCGAATTTTGCTGGTATGTCACCGGGATTTACCGAACAGGAATCCCCCTCGCGACGCGCCGTGCTCGCTGGGATGATGCTGGCTCCGGCGGCTCCAGCGCTGGCAGCGTCAGTTCCTGCATCACCTGATCGTTCCGCCTGGGATCGCGCATATCATGAATATCGGCGTCTTCGGCTGCGGATGGACGCCTATTATGCGCTCGGCCCGATGAACTGGGCGAATGAAGCGTTCTGTCTCGCAAAGCTGAATCGAGATGAAGAACCGGAGAAGTTCGACGAGGCGGCGGACGCCCTGAGAAATGAAGAAGGTGAAACAGGGCGCTATTACAAGCCGGTAGACGCCGCCGCGATTGCGCTCGTCAGGATGCCTGCTCCCGACCTCGATGCCGTCGCCTTTAAGATCAAACTGCATGACGATCACCTTTCGGCTTCGGACGATGAGAAAATTGCGTGGGCCTACATCGAGGACGATCTGCGGAGGCTGGCGGCATGAGCGCGCGCAGCACGGACAGTCCGGACAGTTTTTCCGATGGCTGCGCCCCTTCAACGCGGCGCGCGTTGCTAGCGGGGATGATGTTGGCTCCCACAATTGTTGCCGCCCCAGCGCTTGCTGTCTCGCCGTCATCGACCTGGGCCGCCGCAATGAAGTGCTTCAACGAAGCCCTCGCCGCAGAAACTGCCTATGATCGGTCGAAATGGAGCCCTGCCTATCACGTTCAAGAAAATGGCGGCCGCGAAATTCCTGCTCATGTTCATGCCGAATATGATCGGCTGCTAGATGCGCGTTGCGAGGCCGAAGAGACGCTTATTCTGACCCCAGCGCAGCATCTTTCGGGGGTAATCTGGAAGATAGACTACGCCCGCCAGCGGTGGGAGGAATTCACCGATTGGCCGGAAGATTGGTGGGACGCCATCATGGGCGATTTGCAGCGGTTTGCTGCAATGGGAGGGGCGCTAACTTTGCAAAGGGCATTATGAACGAGCGTGCGTTCAAATGCTTGCAACCGCGTCAATCTTCATTTAAACGGGCTTCCGTTGAAATGGAGTTTGTGATGCCCAAGCCTGACATTTTTTCGAACCTTCGTGGTGGTGCTATCTATGCGGCCGCCGGCGTCGCCCCAACGACGGCTCGTACTTGGGCCTTGAAGCTTGGCCAACCGCGACTTGGTGGGCATCCTCGTTACAATTTGGGCGATGCAGTAATTTTGAGCCTGATGAAGGCATTGGCGCTCGATAGCGGGTTTGCCCCCGGCCTCGCTGCTGCGCTGCTAAATGACAAGCGGGATGAGATTTTAGGGGCGGTTGACCTCATCTGTCAGGAGCAATCCTCAAGCGGAAAATGGCGCTGGGAGGGTGGGCCATTCCTGCACATCAAAGTTGGTGGAAGTGGATTCCAGCCATCTGATGGCGTTCACATCATCGGAGATGAGCAAATCGTTTCGGCAATCTCTGACCGGAGTAGCGGTGATTTGCAGATTATCGCGGCGCTTCCCCGCCAGGTTTGTAAAACCAAGCTCCGGCTGGAGGCAGTGCTGCGCGGTGATTTGCCTGCGGAGGTGGCTGCGTAATGTCACGCCGTGCGGCCTTCAAGCAAGCTGATGCGACGCGCGCGTTGCGGGCCGCCGTAGCTGCTGGGTTAAAGCCGACTGGATACCGGTTGGACCCGACAGGTGGGATTGAGGTGATGTTTGGCGACGATAAGCCGAAATCTGCTAACTCGTTCGATGACATTCAGGGCTTATGAAACGGCGCTGGCTTCCTGAATGGGTGAGCGAGTATCGCGACCGTCACGGCAAGCCGCGATATCGGTTCCGCCGCAAGGGCTTTGCTACTTACTCATTCAAAGCGGCTCCTGGCAGCGAAGCATTCCGGCAGGAATATGCAGCATGTATAGACGGCACCGCCGCGCCACCGATAGAAGCTGGCGCCGATCGTGTCGCGCCTGGTAGCTTCGATGATCTCATTGCGCGTTACTATCATTCGCCGGATTTCCTAGATCCGAGTGAGCGGACGCGCGTCGTTTATCGCGGTGTCATCGAGCGATGGCGCAACCATAAGCCGACGAGTGGAAAGCGATATGGCGATGCCATGGTGCGCGATCTCCAGCCCCGACACGTCGAAAAGATGATGGCCGACATGCTCCCGCATCGGACGGCCGCCAATATGCTGAGGAAACGGCTTAAGGCGCTGATGCAGTTCGCGATTCGGCAGGGCATGGCAAAGGTCAATCCCGTTGATGCAACGAGGCCCTTCAAGGTTGATGGCAACGGCTTTCACACCTGGAGCGAGGAGGAAATTGCCGCTTACGAGGCGACGCACAAGCTCGGTTCCATGGCGCGCTTGGCGTTCGATCTTTTGCTCTTCACCGGCCAACGTGGCGGTGACGTGAGGCTCTTGGGGCCTGGGCATGTCCGAGATAAGCGGATTACCCTCACGCAGGAAAAGACCGGGGTTACGGTCAGCCTGCCGGTCTTGCCGCCCTTGGCCGCCTCGATACTGGCCACGCCTTCACGGGCGATGATCTTCATTGTCAGTGCGCATGGACGGCCATTCACGCGGAAGGGCTTCGGCAACAAGTTTCGGGATTGGTGCGATGAGGCGGGTCTGCCGGCATGCACCGCCCATGGCCTCCGTAAGGCGGCTGCGCGGCGCTTTGCAGAAGCCGGATGCAGTAACCAGCAGATTAAATCATGGACGGGTCATACGACCGATAGCGAGGTTGCTCGATACACGGCGGCCGCAGATCAGAAGACGCTTTCCGATGAAGCTGGCGCGATGTTGATGGCTAACCTCCGCAAAAGGTTAGCCAATGAAACCGATAACCAATTGGAAAAGGGCGCATAAATGCGAAAGGTGGCGCACCCAAGAGGATTCGAACCTCTGGCCTTTGCCTTCGGAGGGCAACGCTCTATCCAGCTGAGCTATGGGTGCGTGTCGCTAGTGCGAAGGGCCGCTTAGCAAAGGCCAATCGCTCGCGCCAGCATCAAAATCGTCTCAGGCCAAAGTTATTTCGCCATTTTCTGCATCGGCTGGAATTTCCCCAACCCGCAACTCGGCCCTCGCTGCAAGCCACCAGTCTGATAGAGCACGGTGATGATGTCCACAGAACAGAGCTGGGACAGGCTGGTCCTGTAGAGGAAGCGCTTTTCGAAACCCAGGCTGGGGCAGCTCATGGGCAGGCTATTCCGATACACCTTGTTGCCGTTCATGATGAAGTCGATGGTCCGGTCGTCGCGGACGTCGGTGGAGCGGATCGCGCTCAACTGAATGCAATCGACCGGCTTTCCGGCGGGAACCAGATTGTCCGGCGCTTTCTTGGCGGCGGCAGGGGCGGCAGCGCAGGCGAGCGCGGCCGCCAGCGCGAGTTTGCGGATAAGGGGGGCAGACATGACGTCTCTCCTGTTGACTGTCTGGATGACGTCGCGGAAACGCATCATCCGTCCTGCCGCTCCTTTTACCGCACGGCGCCTGAACCGCACAATAATCAGGGCTTGGCGCCGGGCGCGGGCGTCTTGGGCTTGAAGCGGCAGAAGTCGGCGACGATGCAGCGCCAGCATTCGGGCTTGCGCGCCTTGCAGACATAGCGGCCATGCAGGATCAGCCAGTGGTGCGCATCGCGGCGGAAGGGGCCGGGGACGCGCTTTTCCAGCTTCAGTTCGACCGCCAGCGGAGTCTTTCCGGGCGCCAGGCCGGTGCGGTTGCCGACGCGGAAGATATGGGTGTCGACCGCGAACGTCTCCTGCCCGAAGGCGGTGTTCATGACGACATTGGCGGTCTTGCGCCCGACGCCGGGCAGGGTGGTGAGGATGTCGCGGTCCTGCGGCACTTCTCCGCCGAAATCGCGGACCAATATTTCCGACAGGGCGATGACGTTCTTGGCCTTGGCGTTGAACAGGCCGATCGTCTTGATATGGGCTTTCAGGCCCTCTTCCCCAAGATCGACCATCTGTTGCGGCGTGCGGACCTCCCGAAAAAGGGCGCGGGTCGCCTTGTTGACGCCGACGTCCGTGGCCTGCGCCGACAGGACCACCGCCACCAGAAGCTGATAGTCATTGCCATATTCCAGTTCCGTGCGAGGGGCCGGATTGGCCTCCGCAAGGCGGCTGAAAAAGTCGAATATCCGGTCCTTGTTCACGGTCAGAGGCCCAGGACGCCCTTCATGTCATAACGGCCCACGGGTTGGCCGATCAGCCATTGCGCGCCCTTCACCGCGCCGCGGGCGAAGATGATGCGGCTTTCGGCGCGATGGCCGATCTCTATCCGCTCGCCATCGGCGGCGAAGATGACCTGATGATCGCCCGCCACGGAACCGCCGCGCAGCGCGGCGAAACCGATGGCTCCCCTGGCGCGCGCGCCGGTGATGCCGTCGCGACCGCGCTCGCTATGATCGGCCAGGGCGATGCCGCGTCCCCGCGCGGTGGCTTCGCCCAGCAGCAGCGCGGTGCCGGACGGAGCGTCGACCTTATGACGGTGGTGCATTTCGACGATCTCTATGTCCCAATCGTCGCCAAGGCGCGTTGCCGCCTGTTCCACCAGCGCCGCCAGCAGATTGACGCCGAGCGAAGTGTTGCCGGTCTGGAGCAGCGGAATGCGCTTCGCCGCTGCATCGATCAGCGCGTGATGCGCGGGTTCCAGCCCGGTTGTGCCGATAAGGACCGGCTTCTTCGCGGCGATGCAGGCGTCCAGATGGGCCGACAGCGCGGCGGGCACGGAAAAGTCGATCAGCACGTCGCTCCGCTGCGCCAGCGCCAGGGGGTCGGCGGTGATCGGGATGCCGGGGGCGATTTCGCCTTCGCCGTCGCGGTCGGTGCCTCCGGCGATTTTCAGGCCCGCTTCCTGCACGATCTGCGCGATGGCGCGTCCCATGCGGCCGGCCGCTCCGAAAATCCCGATGCTGGTCATCACAGTCATTCCTTAAAAAGTCGCGTGGCGGATGCCAGAATAGATGGCTCTTGTCATCCTTTTGCTATCGGTTCTTGCAATGGGAAGTGGGTGGCATAGGGACTTGGGCGGCCCTCTTATCGCGCAACGGGACGGGAAAGATAAATGGACGACATTCGCAATATCGTGATCCTGACCGGCGCCGGGATTTCCGCCGAAAGCGGGCTGGCGACCTTTCGCGGACCGGACGGGTTGTGGGAAGGGCATCGGGTGGAGGATGTGTGCACGCCAGAGGCCTTGGCGCGCGACGCGGCGCTGGTGCACCGCTTCTATGACGAGCGGCGGGCGAAACTGGCGGATGTGAGGCCGAACGCCGCGCATGAAGCGCTGGCGGCGCTGGACACGCAATGGCCGGGGGAATTGCTGATCGTCACGCAGAATGTGGACGATCTCCACGAGCGGGCAGGGGCAAAACGGCTCATCCATATGCACGGGGAGTTGCGCTCGGCGCTCTGCGCGGGATGCGGGAAGGCGAAGCCCTGGACGGAGGCCTTGCCGCCCGGATCGCCCTGCGATGGCTGCGGAAGGGCGCTTTTGCGGCCCGACATCGTGTTTTTCGGCGAGATGCCCTATGAAATGGAGGTCATTGACCAGGCGTTACGGCGGGCCGACCTGTTCGTTTCGGTGGGGACGTCCGGGGCGGTCTATCCGGCGGCGGGTTTTGTGCAGACGGCGCGCCATGTCGGCGCCCGGACGCTGGAGTTGAACCTGGAACCGTCGGCCGGGAGCTTCTATTTCGAGGAAAGCCGGATGGGAGCCGCGAGCGTCCTTGTGCCCGAACTGGTCAGGGAATTGCTGGGATAAGTTCGGAACGGGCCGCGTAGCCCCCGATCTTATTCGCCCGCAGGTTCCTGCTCATCCTGATAGAGCAGCATGACCGAGCCGTCCTGTCCGTCGACCACGCGGATCGGCAGGCTCAATCGCAGCGCGGAAAGGAATTCCTTGCTGTCGGTGATGCGGAAGCGGCCGCCGATGCGGAGCGAGGAAACCCGCGTGTCCCCGATCAGGATCGGCGCGGCGCGGTAGCGGTTGAACTCGCTGGCGGCCTGTTCGATGGTTTCGCCGTCCAGTTCCACCATCTGCTCGCGCCAGGCGGTGCGCTGGCCGATCAGGCGCGAGTCGAGATGGGTGAGCGACACGCTGCGCGGCTGGATGACGGCGCCGCTGCCCGCGCTGATCTGCTGAGCCAGCTTGTTGCCGGAATGGACGGTAACGGTGCCTTGCGTAACCGTCAGTTCGACCAGCGAAGGGCGCAGCCGCACGTTGAAGGCGGTGCCCACGGCGCGGATGACGGCGGACCGGGCCTCCACGTCGAAGGGGCGGGAACGGTCATGAGCGACGTCGAAAGAGGCTTCGCCCTTCAGGATGCGGACCTTGCGGCCGTGATCGGTGAAGCGGACTTCCGCGGCGCTGTCGCTGTTGAGATGCAAAGTGGAGCCGTCGTCCAGCGCGATGTCGCTGATCTGCCCTATCTCCGTCTCATAATGGTCCACGCCGCTGAAGGTGCGGACGGTGACGATTGCGGCGACGATGAACAGCATCACCGCAACGGCGGCGGCGATCATGATGTTGCGCGACAGGCGGCGCTGCTGCTCCTCGCTGACGATGGTTTCCAGCGGGGGCAGGTTGACTTCGGCGGCGGCGCTTTTCAGTCGCTCGGCCGCTTCCCAGGCGGCTTCGGCCCGGGCGAACGCTACGGCATGGCGGGGGTCGGCTTCGACCCAATGGCAGATCTCGGCTTCGACCTCGGTGCGAGGGCCGCTGTTAAGCCTTGCCAGCAGGCGCGCGGCTTCCGCCTCGATCTTGCCCCTGCTTTCGTAGCCCGAATCTGGTCCCGACGCCTGCACGTTCGAAATCCGTTTCCTCACGTTCTGCCCAGGCCCGCATAACTATTGCGATCGCTTTGGCCAGATGTTTTTCAACTGTAGAAACGGACAGGGACATTTCCTCCGCTATTTCCAGCATCGATTTTTCGTGGATGCGGCGGAGAATGAAGACCCGGCGGCATTGTGTCGGAAGCGAATCGACGATCGTTTCCACCTGGCGCAGCGCCTCGCGGGCGTGGAGCTGCGCTTCCACGTTATTTTCGCCCTGCAACAGTTCCAGGTCGGCGATGGTTTCGAAACTCACCACCTTGTTCCGGCGGGCGGTGTCGATCACCAGATTGCGCGCTATCGTGAACAGATAGGCGCGGCCCGTCGTTACATTTTCCCAATTTTCAGTAGCATAGGCGCGGGCAAGTACCTCCGCGACCATGTCTTCCAGTTCCTGATTGGCAGGCAGGATTCTCCGCAGGCGCCCTCTTAGGGCAGCTTCCTGCGGCAGGATCACTGTCTTGAACCATTCCAGCTTAGCGCGAACCCCGTGCACGATGACCCCCTTGCTGTCAGCCGCGCCTCTCCCGATTTCATCTGTTTGTCATAGTTCAATCATGGATGCAGGGGCCTGTCCAGCGCTTGCGCGGGCATTATTGCGGGTTTCTGTGGAAAACCCGTCTTGCTGTGGCCAAAATGTCGATCAGGCGGGGGGAAGTTCGGGCGGGGCGCGGTCGGGCTGGTCGAAGTCGGGCGCATCCGGCACGATTTCGGGCGGCTGCCCGGCGGGGGCCTCATCGGGCGGGAGGGGGGCGGGGGTTTCGGGCGGCGATTGCGGGTCGATCCTGTCAGGGGGCGGCACGCCGTCTGGCGCGGTGTCGGGTCGGGTGGCCATCGCTGTCTCTCCTGAATAAGGTGGGGTGAATAAGGGGTAAGCGCGGGCAGGCGGATCGGTTCCGTCCGGACTTATCCACTGGTTATCCACAGGCCGGACCTCTGGCCCTTGCTTCATGGGCCGCTTTTCTCTATGCCGCGCCGACCGGCGACCGATGCGGGCGTGGCGAAATTGGTAGACGCGCCAGATTTAGGTTCTGGTATCGCAAGATGTGGGGGTTCGAGTCCCTTCGCCCGCACCAGTGCGCCAGACCGTGGAACTGCGCCAGGCGCCAACGAAATTCAGCTTTAAGAAAGCGTTTGAGAGAAGAGATGCAGACTGTCGAGACGTTGAACGAGGGCCTGAAGCGCGCCTATACCGTGACCATCACGTCGAAGGACATCGACGCCCGCGTGGAAAAGGAAGTCGCCGCCATCGCGCCGCAGGTGCGCATGCCCGGCTTCCGCCCCGGCAAGGTGCCGGCCAACCTCGTCAAGAAGATGCACGGCGAATCGTTGCAGCGCGATGCGCTCAACAACTCGATCCAGGACGGCATCCAGAAGCTGATCGCCGACAACAAGCTGCGTCCCGCCATGCAGCCGTCCGTCGAACTGGACGAGGGCTTCGAATTCGGCAAGGACGCCGAAGTGAAGGTCGAACTGGAAGTTCTGCCGGAGATTGCAGCGCCCAGCATCGAAGGGCTGAAGCTGGAGCGCCTGACCGTCGAGGTCGCCGACGCGCAGGTGGATGAAGCCGCGGGCCGCATCGCGACGCAGCAGGGCGCCCTTGAGGAGCATGCCGCAAGCCACAAGGCGAAGGACGGCGACACGCTGACCATCGATTTTGTGGGCAAGATCGACGGCGAGGCGTTCGAGGGCGGTTCGGCCGAGGACGTGAAGCTGAAGATCGGTTCGGGCCAGTTCATCCCCGGCTTCGAGGAGCAGTTGACCGGCGTCAAGAAGGGGGACGAGAAGACCATCACCGTCACCTTCCCGGAAGATTATGGCGCGGCGCACCTGGCGGGCAAGGAGGCGACCTTTGACATCACCGTCAAGGCGATCCTGGACGCCGACAAGCCCAAGCTGGACGATGATTTCGCCAAGTCGCTGGGGCTGGAAGGCCTGGACCAGCTCAAGGAACTGCTGAAGGGCCAGATCGAGCAGGAACATAATGGCCTGACCCGCACCTATATGAAGCGCAAGCTGCTCGACCAACTGGCGGCCGCGCATGATTTCGACGTGCCGCCGAGCATGGTGGAGGCCGAGTTCAACCAGATCTGGGCGCAGCTTCAGCATGAAGCCAGCCATGAGGAAGATCCCGAAGCGGCCCTCAAGGAGATGGAGGCGGAGAAGGAAGATTATCGCGCCATCGCCGTGCGCCGGGTCCGCCTGGGCCTGCTGCTTTCGGAAATCGGCCAGGCCCATGGCGTGGTCGTCAGCGACCAGGAAATGAACCGCCTGATCATGCAGGCGGCCCAGCAGTACAGCCCGCAGGATCGCGAGCGTTTCGTGCAATATGTGCGTCAGGATCCGATGGCCGCCGCGCAGCTTCGCGCCCCGCTCTATGAGGACAAGGTGGTCGACTTCCTGTTCGAAAAGGCGGAAATCACCGACCGCGCCGTCAGCCGCGAGGAACTGGAAGCCGCGATCGAGGCTGAGGATGGCGACCTGAAGCCGCATGTCCACGGTCCGGACTGCGATCATGACCATGATCATGATCATGGCGAGAAGCCCAAGGCGAAGAAGGCTGCTTCGAAGAAGAAGGCCGCCGACGCTGAGGAAGCGGCTGCTGCCGACGAGGCCGAAGCCCCCGCCAAGAAAGCGCCGGCGAAGAAGGCCGCCAAGAAGGACGAGGCCGTGGCTGAGGAGGCGGTTGCCGAGGACAAGCCCAAGGCGAAGAAGGCTCCGGCCAAGAAGGCTGCCGCCAAGGCCGAATAAGGCCTTCTCGGCCGGAATGGACAAGCGCCCGGCTTCGCGAGGAAGTCCGGGCGCTTTTCATTTCGGGCTCGGCGTGGCAGACGAAATGATGTCGTCTCGCCATTCCAGCGGCGATTGGGCAAGTCGCGAGGTGCTCCTGTAAAGGCGGGAGCCTGGTTCACCCGTCTGAACTGCGCTCCTGCCTTCGATGGAGCGCGGCAGGTTTCCGGGACGACGCAAGGGGTGGAAAAGGTTTTGGGGTCGATGAAGGAATTTCCGGCGGTGGAAAGCGGGGAGGGGATTGCAAACCCGCGGATCGCGGTCATCCTGCCTTGCTATAACGAGGCGGAAGCGATCGTGCGGACGGTGGAGGATTTCCGCCGCGCATTGCCGTCGGCCGAAATCTACGTGTTCGACAACAACAGCAGCGACGCCAGCCGCGAACTGGCGGCGGGCGCGGGGGCGATTGTCCGCCGGGTCGCGCAACAGGGAAAAGGCCATGTCGTTCGCCGCATGTTCGCGGATGTGGATGCGGACATCTACATCATGGCCGATGGCGACGCGACCTATGAGGCCGCCGCCGCGCCGAAGATGGTCGCGGCGATGCTGGAGGACAATCTCGACATGGTCGTGGGCGCAAGGCGCAGCGAGATCGAGGAGGCCTATCGGCGCGGCCATCGCTTCGGCAACTGGGCGCTCACCGGCCTGCTGAAGCAGCTTTTCGGGCGCAGCTTCACCGATATTCTGTCGGGTTACCGCGTCTTTTCCCGACGGTTCGTCAAGAGCTTCCCCGTCCTGTCCGCCGGTTTCGAGATCGAGACGGAGATCAGCGTCCACGCTCTGGAACTCGCCATGCCGGTGGCGGAGGTCGTCACTGCCTATGGTGCGCGGCCCGAAGGGTCGGTGAGCAAGCTCAGCACCTATCGCGACGGCTGGCGCATCCTGCGCACGATCCTCACGCTCTATCGCATCGAGCGGCCGATCCTGTTCTTCGGGATCATCGCGGCGCTGCTGGCGGCGACGGGGCTCGTGCTGGCGGCGCCGCTGATCGTCACCTATATGAAGACGGGGCTTGTGCCGCGCTTCCCGACCGCCATATTGGTGACCGGCCTCATGATCCTCGCCACGCTTTCGGGCATGTGCGGCCTTATACTGGATACCGTGGTGCGCGGGCGGCGGGAGGTTCGCCGGCTTGCCTATCTCGCCTTCAAGGCGCCTTCCGACTTCGCCCGGCGCGACTGATCGCGCTCCGTTCGGCCGGGCAAACCGACCGCGTTTCACGCGACCCCTTGAACCGTCCGCTTTTTGTGCCGATGTAGAGAACGGGCAAAAGCAACACACCCTGAAAGAGCAAAATGACCGATATCATGTCCGATCCCATGGCCGCTCTGGTCCCCATCGTCATCGAACAGTCGAACCGGGGCGAGCGCAGCTTCGACATCTATTCGCGCCTGCTGCGGGAGCGGATCATCTTCGTGACCGGCCAGGTGGAGGATCATATGGCCTCCCTGATCGTCGCCCAGCTGCTGTTCCTTGAATCGGAAAATCCGAAGAAGGACATCTGGATGTACATCAACTCGCCCGGCGGGGTGGTGACGTCGGGCATGGCGATCCACGACACGATGAAATATATCCGCCCGCAGGTCGGCACCGTGTGCATCGGCCAGGCCGCCTCCATGGGCAGCTTCCTGCTCGCGGCGGGCGAGCCGGGCAAGCGCATCGCGCTCAGCAACGCCCGCATCATGGTGCACCAGCCGTCGGGCGGCGCGCAGGGCATGGCGTCGGACATCGAGATCCAGGCGAAGGAAATCCTGCGCATCCGCAGCCGCCTCAACAACCTCTACGTCCAATATACCGGGCGCTCGCTGGAGGAAGTGGAGCGCGCCATGGACCGCGACACCTTCCTGGAGGCGGAGGAAGCCAAGGCGTTCGGCCTGGTCGACGAAGTGTTCGACCGTCGGCCGGCCATGGCGGAAACCCCTGAGGGCTAAAACCTATGTTTACCGCGCGCGCCCTTTTCTCCCCTTGTGAAACGGGCGCGTCGCGGTCTAGGATGATCCCAGGACCAGAATATCCCTCGGCATTGGCGGCTGTTCGCCTCTAAAGAGGGAAGAGAGATTGGCGAATGACTAAGCTTACGGGCTCCGATTCTAAAAGCACGCTTTACTGCTCCTTCTGCGGCAAGTCGCAGCATGAGGTGCGTAAGCTGATCGCGGGGCCGACCGTGTTCATCTGCGACGAATGCGTGGAACTGTGCAACGACATCATCCGGGAGGAGACCAAGGGCGGTCTCGTCGGCAAGAAGGATGGCGGCGTGCCGACCCCGCAGGAAATTTGCGATGTGCTGGACGATTATGTGATCGGCCAGAACCGGGCGAAGCGCGTCCTGTCGGTGGCGGTCCACAACCATTACAAGCGCCTCAACCACGGCACCAAGCCGGGCGAGGTGGAACTGGCCAAGTCGAACATCCTGCTGGTCGGCCCCACCGGCTGCGGCAAGACGCTGCTGGCGCAGACGCTGGCCAAGACGTTCGACGTGCCCTTCACCATGGCTGACGCGACCACGCTGACCGAGGCGGGGTATGTGGGCGAGGATGTGGAGAACATCATCCTCAAGCTGCTCCAGGCGTCCGACTATAATGTCGAGAAGGCGCAGCGCGGCATCGTCTATATCGACGAGATCGACAAGATCAGCCGCAAGGCCGAGAACCCCTCGATCACGCGCGACGTGTCGGGTGAGGGCGTTCAGCAAGCGCTGCTGAAGCTGATGGAAGGGACCACCGCCTCGGTTCCGCCGCAGGGCGGGCGCAAGCATCCGCAGCAGGAATTCCTCCAGGTCGACACGACCAACATCCTGTTCATCTGCGGCGGCGCGTTCGCGGGGCTGGAAAAGATCATCGGCGACCGTCTGGAAGCCAAGTCCATCGGCTTCGGCGCCCATGTCGCCGCGCCCGAGGAGCGCAAGACCGGCGAATTGCTGCGCCAGAGCGAGCCGGAGGATCTGCTGAAATTTGGCCTGATCCCCGAGTTTGTCGGTCGCCTGCCGGTGATCGCGACGCTGGAGGATCTGGACGTGGCCGCGCTGGTGAAGATACTGGTCGAGCCGAAAAATGCGCTGGTGAAGCAATATGCCAAGCTGTTCGACATGGAGAATGTCGAACTCAGCTTCACCGACGATGCGCTCACTGCGATTGCCAAGAAGGCGATCGAGCGCAAGACCGGCGCGCGCGGGCTGCGGTCGATCCTGGAGGCGATCCTGCTCGACACCATGTTCGACCTGCCTTCGATGGAGGGTGTGGGCGAAGTTGTGGTCGACAAGGATGTGGTCGCCGGCAGCAAGGAGCCGATTCGCGTGTTCAGCGAAAAGGACAAGAGAGCCGAAGACGCGGCCTGATGTAACGCGCCGCAACAGCGTGAATCGGGAAGGGGCCAGCGAATTTCGCTGGCCTTTTTCGTGTCTTAAGAGCGGTTCGGTAAAAATTCTTGCTGCGTTGCAAAATTGCACCACTGTCTAACAGCGCGGGCAAGTCGACATAAAATGCATATAAATCAATAGATTATAGGCTCTTGGCAGCGCCCCCTTTGCATCATCTCTATGCTGCATAAGCGGCCGTCACGTGAATGCTGTTATATTGTAGTAAAATTGCAATCAGAGCATCACAGGCCCGTCGCCATCGGCCGCCACAGGCGGCGTCAGCTCCACAGAGCAAAATAGAGCAGGCGCGACGCGCCAAACTTTCAAAGGGACCAAATCAATGAAACAGTTTCTGATGTGCAGCGCCGCGCTCATTGCCGTGGCCGCACCGGCCGCGGCTTTCGCCCAGTCGACCGGCTCGATTGACTTTGAAAATGAAATCATCGTGACCGGCGCCAGTGTTGAGAAGGGGCTAGGCGGTGTGATCGTACCGGAGACCAGCAAGGCCAAAGCCGTGCTCGGCGCTGAGTTCATCCAGGCCCAGACACCGGGCCAGTCGATCAACGAAGTGATCAACCAGCTTCCGGGCGTCAGCTTCCAGAATAACGATCCCTTTGGTTCTGCTGGCGGCACCATGACGATCCGGGGCTTCGACGACAGCCGCATTTCCCAGACCTTCGACGGTCTTCCGCTCAACGACACGGGCGGCTACTCGATCTATTCGAACCAGCAGCTCGATCCCGAAATCATTGACCAGGTGAACGTGAACCTAGGTTCTACGGATGTGGACAGCCCCACGGCTGCTGCCAGCGGTTCAACGGTGAATTATCGCTCGATCACGCCGAATGAGGATTTTGGCGCGAAGATGGTCGCTTCTGTTGGCGATTTCAGCTTCTTCCGTCTGTTCGGCATGGTTCAGACCGGCAATTTCACGCCCTGGGGCACTCGCGCATTCGTTTCTGCCAGCCGAGCGACAAACAACGCCATTTATGGCGGTATAGGCGAGATCGACAAGCAGCAGTATAACGCCAAAATTTACCAGCCGATCGGCAGCAATGGCGACTTCGTCTCCCTTGCGGGGCACTATAATGAAAATCGGAACAATTTCTTTGGTTCGGTTCCGTTGCGGGTCGACGGTGGACGCGTGGCGGGCAGCGCGAGCGCCAACCGCTTTCCGATCACAAAGGACGAACGCTTCTATGAAACCGCTCGTTGCACCATTCCGGCCGGAATTACTGGTGCGACCGATGCCGCGAGTTCCTGCGGTTCCGATTATGAGTATCGATACAACCCGTCCAATACAGGTAACATCCGCATCAATTCACGCTTTACGCTGGCTGACGGACTGATCCTGACCGTCGATCCCAGCTATCAATATACCAAGGCGAACGGCGGCGGCACCAGCATCGCTTCTGAAGGCCTCACCCCGGCAAGCTCGGGCATTGCGGGCGCGGTCGGTTTCATCCAAGGCTCGTCGAGCTCAGCCCAGTATTATTTCGGACGCGACCTGAACGGCGACGGCGATATGCGCGACACCGTTCGTGTCCATTCGCCCAGCCAGACGCAGACTCATCGCTATGGATTGATCGCTTCCCTGCGCTACGATCTGGACGATGACAATACGTTGCGCGTGGCCTACAGCTATGATCGCGGACGTCATCGGCAGACGGGCGAAGCGGGTTATCTGCAGACCATCGGCTTCGGCGCCGAGCCTTTTCCCGTCAACAATCCGATCAAAGACGTGAACGGTGCGGCGGTGGAGAAGCGCAACCGTCTGTCCTATGCCATCCTGCATCAGGTTTCGGGTGAATATCGCGGCAAGTTCAACGCCTTCACCGTCAATGTCGGATTACGCGCACCTTTCTTCAAGCGCGACCTGAACAACTACTGCTTCACTCAGAGCGCCTCGGGCAACCTTCGCTGCTTCGAGCCGGGATCGTCGATCGAGGCCGCCTATGCGACAGCGAACCCGGCGGTGCAGGGGCCGCAACAGCGCATCTTCAAATATGACAAGCTGTTGCCGAACGCCGGTTTCATTTTCAACGCCACCCAGGCGTTGGATATTTTCGGCAACTATTCAAAGGGTTTGCAGGTTCCGGGGACGGACAACCTCTATCAATCCTTCTATTACGATCCGGCAAATCCTAACGCCAATCCTTCGCCCGAAACCACGGACAATTTCGACCTTGGCGTTCGTTATCGGACGGCTACGCTGCAGGCGCAGCTGTCGGGGTGGTACACGATCTATAAGGATCGCCTGGCGTCGGCTTATGACCGCGATTTGGACACCACAATCTATCGCAACCTGGGTCGTGTCGACAAATATGGGATAGATGGCAGCATCACCTACCAGCCGATGCCGGAATTGATGTTCTATGTCTTCGGTTCCTATCTGAAGTCGAAGATCAAGGATGATGTCGAATTGACGGCGACCACCCAGGCGCAGACATCGGGGAAGCGTGAGTCGGGTGCTCCCATCTATACGCTTGGCGGTCGCATTCAGGGCGAGGTCGAGGGCGTTCGTCTGGGTATACAGGCAAAGCGCACTGGCTCGCGCTACGTGAACGATCAGAATCTGCCCGTCTTCCAGAATGGCGTGCAGGTCTATGGCGCCAAGGCGCCCGGCTATACATTGGTCGATCTCGACGCCCGCTATTCGCTGGAAAAATTCGGTGCGCCCGGCGTGGCGGTTCAGTTGAACGTGACCAATGTGTTCGACAAGCTTTATGTGGGTGGTTTCGATGGCACGCTGTCGAATACGAGCATCACCTTTGCACAGATCGGCGCGCCGCGGACGTTCGTGGGATCGCTGGTCGTCAGCTTCTAAGCCCGATTATCGGACAAAAAGGAAAGGGCGCGGAGAAATCCGTGCCCTTTCTCATTTCAGGCAGCTGTCCAGCCCGTCGCGCTGGACTATGCCGATGCGGGTGGCGATGCTGTTGCCGTAGCGGCGGGTGAAGCCGTGCGGATCGATCGCCGCGCGTTTCTTGGGCAGGGGCAGAACGGCGGCCAGGCGGGCCGCTTCGGCGCGGGTCAGGCGCTGGGCGCCATGGCGGAAATAGCGGATCGCGCCGGCCTGCGCGCCATAAGTGCCGATGCCGGTTTCCGCGACGTTGAGATAGACCTCCATGATCCGCCGCTTGCCCCAGATCGCTTCGATCAGCAGCGTGAACCAGGCCTCCAGCCCCTTGCGGACAAAGCCGCCGCCCTGGAACAGGAAAACATTTTTCGCTGTTTGCTGGCTGATGGTCGATCCGCCCCGGATGCGGCCGCCGCTGGCATTGTGGCGCATCGCCTGGGCGATGGCGACCGCGTCGAAGCCGTGATGGCTGCAAAAGCGGCTATCCTCCGCCGCGATGGCGGCGCGCGCCATGTCCGGGTCCATCCTGTCCAGGCTCATCCAATCCTTGGTTATGCCGTTGGGGTCCAGCAGCATCGTCCACGTCACCGGCGGCGGCACGAAGCGATAGATCACCACCATCAGCAGCGACAGGGCGACAAAGCCGCCGACGATTTTGAGAAATATCCCGATCCATCGGGAGCGGCGGCGAGGGGCGGCGGACTTGGCGTTCATCATTCCGTGGTAGCGCGGTTGCGCGGCGGTTCAAGATGGGAGCCTATGCTTCGTCATCCGGGCCTCCGCTGGAATGACGAGTGGGAAAGGGCGAGCGGATACAAAAAAGCCCCGGATTTTACTCCGGGGCTCCTTTGCGTTCCGCAAATCCGATCAGACGGCGGCGAGGCGAGAGATCTTGCCCAGCCTGTCGCCCGCAATCCGCATCATCGCCTTTTGCAGCTTCTCGAAGGCGCGGACCTCGATCTGACGGACGCGTTCGCGGCTGACGCCATAGACCTGCGAGAGTTCCTCCAGCGTCTTGGGTTCTTCCGCCAGGCGGCGTTCCGCCAGGATATGCTTCTCGCGATCGTTGAGGTCGTCCATCGCCTCCACCAGCATGTCGTGGCGCAGTTCGCTTTCCTGCCGGTCGGCGACGCGTTCGTCCTGCAACGGATCGCTATCGGCCAGCCAATCCTGCCACTGGCCCTCGCCATCCTCGCGCATCGGCACGTTGAGCGACGTGTCGCCGCCCATCGCCATGCGGCGGTTCATGGAGATCACGTCCTCCTCCGTGACGCCCAGATCGGTGGCGATCTTCTTGACGTCGTCGGGGTGCAGGTCGCCATCCTCGAAGGCTTCGATATTGTTCTTCATCCGGCGCAGGTTGAAGAACAGCTTTTTCTGCGCGGCGGTGGTACCCATCTTCACAAGGCTCCAGGACCGCAGGATGAATTCCTGGATAGAGGCGCGAATCCACCACATCGCATAGGTCGCCAGACGGAAGCCGCGATCCGGCTCGAACTTCTTGACGCCCTGCATCAGGCCGATATTGCCTTCGCTGATCAGCTCGCTGACCGGCAGGCCATAGCCGCGATAGCCCATGGCGATCTTCGCGACCAGTCGCAGGTGCGAGGTCACGAGCTGCGCCGCGGCTTCCGAATCCTGATGTTCGGCATAGCGCTTCGCGAGCATATATTCCTGCTCGGGCGTCAAAATCGGAAATTTGCGGATTTCCGACAGATAGCGGTTGAGGCTGGCTTCACCGCCCAGCGCCGGAACCGCGGGGACATTGCTCTTGTCAGCCATGTCGTCACCTTTCCCTTTCATGCGCGGCGGGACCCAGAAGAGGCGTCCAAGGCGCCGTCGCAAACTTGTCCAAAACTATACGTGAAGCTCGCTTAACAGTTCCTGCATATCGGCAGGGAGTTTGCTGTCGAAGCTGAGCGCCTCACCCGTTACCGGATGTATGAACCCCAGCCTCTTCGCATGCAATGCCTGCCTGTTGAAACCCAGCGTTTCCAGTATCGATTTGAAACCTTTTCTCTCTCTACCGTAAACCGGGTCTCCGATCAAGGGGTGTCCCAGATGCGCCATATGGACGCGGACCTGATGCGTCCGCCCGGTTTCCAGCCTGCATTCCACCATGGCCGCGCCGCGCAGCCTTTCCATTGTCCGGTAATGCGTCACGGCATGTTTGCCCCGCCCTTCCCGATGAACCGCCATCTTCTTTCGATCGGCGTCGGATCGGCCGATCCAACTGTCGACCGTGCCGGCCGCCGGTTGCGGCACTCCATAGACGATGGCGGCATAGAGCCGGTCGATCGAATGCGCCTTGAACTGCTGCGCCAGCCCTTCATGCGCGCGGTCGGACTTTGCGACGACCAGCAGTCCAGAAGTATCCTTGTCGATGCGATGGACGATGCCGGGGCGCGCCACGCCGCCGATTCCGGAGAGCTGGCCCTGGCAATGATGGAGCAGCGCATTGACCAGCGTCCCGTCCAGATTGCCTGCGGCCGGGTGGACGACCAGGCCCGCGGGCTTGTCGATGACGATCAGGTCCGCGTCCTCATGGACGATGGCCAGGGGGATGTCCTGCGCCAGGGCCTGCGCCTCCATCGGCGGGGGCAGGGCGATGGCGAAGGCCTGCCCTGCGGCGACCTTCATGGAGGGATTGGGGGATCGGCCGGCATGGGCGGGGCGGCCTGTCACCTGGCCTTCCGCGATCAGCGCCTTCAGCCGTTCGCGCGACAGGTCGGGAACCAGCTCGGCAAGCGCCTTGTCGAGGCGCATGCCGTCCTGCGCCTCGCCGATTGTCGCTTCAATGATGGAAACCCCCGAAACCATTGGGTAGGAAGGTAGGAATGAGGGTTTCGATTTCAAGGGGTCTGCTGGAACAAATCATGTCCGAAGCGGCGGCCGACCGGCATGAGGTCTGCGGCCTGCTTCTGGGGGAGGCGGGACGGATCGAGGCGGTTCTGCCCGCCGCCAATGTCGCGCCCGATCCGGCACGCCATTTCGAACTGGACCCCGCGGTGCTGATCGCGGCCCATCGCGATGCGCGGGCGGGCGGGGCGCGGATCGTCGGCCATTATCATTCGCACCCCGGTGGCCTGGCCGTGCCGTCCGAAACCGACGCGGCCTGCGCCGCGCCCGACGGCGGCCTCT
This sequence comes from Sphingobium sp. HDIP04, assembly GCF_000445085.1. NCBI lineage: Bacteria > Pseudomonadati > Pseudomonadota > Alphaproteobacteria > Sphingomonadales > Sphingobiaceae > Sphingobium > Sphingobium sp. HDIP04. The sequence goes on from NZ_ATDO01000077.1 coordinate 50,810, forward strand.
GGCTGATCGTCGGCGGAGAGGCGGCCCGCCTGTGGGTGGCCGTGCCGGGGCAGGACGGACGGGTGCAATTTGTCGAGGCTTTGCTCGACATCATGTGAGGGAGGGTTGCATCGCGCGGCGGGGCAGCGCATTAGCCGTTCATTCCTTCCTGTTCATTTTTGCGGCGGCAGCGAACCTTCATGACCAATCCGATCGACAGCATCGATTTTGCCAGCCTGCTCTGCTCGCGCCTGTGCCATGACCTTCTCAGTCCGGTCGGCGCGCTCAACAACGGGCTTGAGCTGATGGCGGACGAGACGGACCCGGAAATGCGGCAACGCTGCCTGGACCTGCTGGCGGACAGCGCCAGGACGTCCGCGAACAAGCTGAAATTCTTTCGCCTGGCCTTCGGTTCGGCGGGCGGCTTCGGCGATGCCGTGCCGACCCATGAGGCGCGGGTGGCGATAGAGGGCATGTTCGCGGCTTCGGGTCGGGTGAAGATTGGCTGGCTGGTCGAGGACGACATGCTGGAAAAACTGCCGGTCAAGGTGCTGCTGAACCTGGCGCTGATCGCGGGCGATGCGCTGGTGCGGGGCGGTCAGCTCGACATCGGGGCGGAGAAGCGGCCAGGCGTGACGGAGATCGTCGTGCGGGCGGAAGGGCCGAAGCTGGTGCTCGATCCTGACCTGCGGGCCGCGCTGGCGGGGACTTTGCCGCCGGAGGGGCTGGCTTCGCGAACGTCGGCGGCGTGGATGGTGCGCACCCTGGTGACGAGCGTCGGCGGCGAGATCGCGCTGTCGCCTGCCGGCGAGCCGATATTGCTGTTCGGGGCGTCCATTCCGGAGGCGCGTTAAGCGCTTTCCCGCATTTCCCTCGCCAGAAGGCGGATAAGGTCGGCGGCGGGCATGGCGCGAGCCAGCGGCGCGCCCTGGCCGGCCCATTGCGCGCCGAAGCTGCCTTCGCCCTTGGCCTTCGCCGCGGTGTTGAGCGCTTTGCCGGCATCATAGGCGATCGGATAGGCGGGCGGCGGCAACGCGGCTTCGGCGTCCCAGGCGGTGAAGCGATTGGCAAGGCAGCGGGCCGGGCGGCCTGAAATGGCGCGCGTCATCACGGTATGATGGGCGCCGGGGCCCGCGAGGGCGGCGCGATAGGCTTCGTCGGCGCTGCTTTCCGTACAGGCGATGAAGGCGGTGCCGAGCTGCGCTGCGACCGCGCCGAGCGCAAGAGCGGCGCGAACGCCTTGCCCATCCATGATGCCGCCCGCCGCGATTACAGGCAGTCCGCATTGGGCGACGAGCAGGCGGGTGAGGGCGAAGGTGCCGAGCTGGTCGTCAGGCGCCTCGGGATCGAAGGCGCCTCTGTGGCCCCCTGCCTCATGGCCTTGCGCGACTATGGCGTCGACGCCTGCCTTCCGCGCGGCCCGCGCTTCGGCAGGATTGGTGGCGGTGGCGAGGAGAAGGCATCCGGCTTGCTTGAGCGCCGCGATGCGGGTTGGATCGGGCAGTCCGAAGTGGAAGCTGACGACCGGCGGCGCGAGTTCGACCAGGACGGCAAGCATCGCGTCGTCCTCGACGAAGCTGCGGTAGATTTCGTGAAGGGCGACTGGGGGGCGGGCGTCATAGGCCTGGAACAGCGGCGTCAGCGCGGCCAGCCAGGCCGCTTCCCTGGCGGGGTCGCCACGGGCCGGCGCATGAGTGAAGAGATTGACGTTGAAGGGGCGGTCGGTCCGGGCGCGGACGGCTTCCATCATGGCGCGGGCGCCTGCCGCATCGGTCGCGCCTACGGCAATGGAGCCGAGCGCCCCGGCATTGGAGACGGCTGCCGCCATGGCGGGTGTGGACACGCCGGCCATGGGCGCCTGGACGATGGGATGGGACAGGCCGAGCGACTCGATGATCGACATGGGACGATTGTCGGAGTTTTGCGGGAGGCGGGCAATGGGGAGGATTGGGACTGGAGATCCGGCTTCCGCGTTCAGGTGGCGTTCGCGTCATCTCTATCGCCCGAAATGAAAAGAGCCCGGTCGCCAGTGCGACCGAGCCCCTTTCCCAACAGTCCCGAACGGATCAGGCGCTGTAGTACATGTCGAATTCGACCGGCGAGGGAGCCATTTCCCAGCGGTATACTTCGGGCCACTTGAGTTCGAGATAGGCCTCGATCTGGTCCTTGGTAAACACGTCGCCCTTCAGCAGGAAGTCGTGGTCGGCGGCCAGCGAGTTCAGCGCTTCACGCAGCGAACCGCAGACGGTCGGCACCTGGCTCAGTTCCTCCGGCGGCAGGTCATAGAGGTTCTTGTCCATCGCGGCGCCCGGATGGATCTTATTCTCGATGCCGTCGAGGCCGGCCATCAGCAGCGCCGAATAGCACAGATAGGGGTTGGCCATCGCGTCGGGGAAGCGGAATTCCACGCGCTTCGCCTTGGCGCCCGCGCCATAGGGAATGCGGCAGGATGCCGAGCGGTTGCGGGCCGAATAGGCCAGCAGGACCGGGGCTTCGAAGCCCGGCACCAGGCGCTTGTAGCTGTTGGTGGTCGGGTTGGTGAAGGCGTTGAGGGCCTTGGCGTGCTTGATGACGCCGCCGATGAAGTAGAGGCAGGTTTCGCTGAGACCCGCATAACCTTCGCCCGCGAACAGCGGCTTGCCGCCTTCCCAGATCGACATGTGGGTGTGCATGCCCGAACCATTGTCCTGCGCGATCGGCTTGGGCATGAAGGTCGCGGTCTTGCCATAGGCCTGGGCGACCATCTGCACGACATATTTGTAGATTTGCATGCGGTCGGCGGTCTGCACCAGCGTGCCGAAGGTCAGGCCCAGTTCGTGCTGCGCAGCGGCCACCTCATGATGGTGCTTGTCGCAGGGCAGGCCCATTTCGAGCATGGTCGAAACCATCTCGGCGCGGATGTCGGTGCAGGGATCGACCGGCGCGACGGGGAAATAGCCGCCCTTGGCGCGAGGACGGTGGGCCAGGTTGCCGCCCTCATATTCCTTGCCGGTGTTGGTCGGCAGCTCGACATCGTCGATCTTGAAGAAGGACTCGTTATAGTCCGAATTGAAACGGACATCGTCGAACATGAAGAATTCGGCTTCCGGGCCGACATAGACGGTGTCGCCGAAACCGGCCGACTTGACGAAGGCTTCTGCGCGCTTCGCGGTCGAACGCGGGTCGCGGCTGTAGAGTTCGCCCGTGTCGGGTTCGACGATGTCGCAGAAGATGATCAGCATGGGCGTGGCGCTGAACGGATCGACATAGACGGCGTCGAGGTCCGGCTTCAGGATCATGTCCGATTCGTTGATCGCCTTCCAGCCTTCGATGGACGAACCGTCGAACATCAGGCCCTGGGTCAGTTCATCCTCGCCCAGCACCGAAGACACCATGGTCAGGTGCTGCCACTTGCCCTTGGGATCGGTGAAGCGGACATCGACCCATTCGATCTCCTTTTCCTCGATCATCTTCAGGATGTCTTTAGGCGTGTTAGCCATGTGAACCTTGCCCTTCTTTCATGATACCCCCCCGAAGGGGTAGGTTGATGTGGTCAGCCGCCAAGACTTTTGGAAATGATCCCCTGCAAGCCGGCGAGAAGTTCGGTGGAAAATCAGATGGCGTCGCTGTCGCGCTCGCCCGTGCGGATGCGCACCGCGCCTTCGATGTTGGAAATGAAGATCTTGCCGTCGCCGATGCGGCCGGTCTGCGCGGCGGCAGAGATCGCCTCCACCACCCGTTCCGCGAGCGAATCGTCGACCACGACCTCCAGCTTCACCTTGGGCAGGAAGTCGACCACATATTCGGCGCCGCGATAAAGTTCGGTATGGCCCTTCTGGCGGCCGAAACCCTTGGCCTCCGTGACGGTGATGCCCGACACGCCGACTTCGTGAAGCGCCTCCTTCACTTCGTCGAGCTTGAACGGCTTGATGATCGCTTCGATCTTCTTCATCTCTAATTATCCCAACTCAAACGCGCGCCAGATGGCGGGTATGATCCCGCCTTTCGTCCTTCTCGAGTGACGATCACCATGCCCCCCGAAGGCACGCGTCGCCCCTCTTCCTAATCAATTACCGTGCCAAATAGCGAATCGCCAGGACTGCTTTCCGCGATGCAGCAACTTTTGTCCATATTGCTCGGATTCCGGGCAGTATTATGAGGCGATGCCCATTTTTTAGGCATGACCGCCATGATCAGCGCTGATAGGGCGGCGCGTCGGGGCCCGCGGGGCTTTTGGTGAAGATTTCGCAGCCTGTTTCGGTAATGCCGATGCTGTGTTCGAACTGCGCGGACAGGGTGCGGTCGCGGGTGACCGCCGTCCAGCCGTCCTCCAGCATCTTCACGCCGGGCTTGCCGATATTGATCATCGGTTCGATGGTGAAGAACATGCCTGGCTTGAGTTCCGGTCCCGTGCCGGGGCGGCCGACATGGACCACTTCCGGGCTGTCGTGGAACACCCGGCCCAGGCCATGGCCGCAGAAATCGCGCACGACGCCATAGCGGTGCTTTTCCGCGTGCCGCTGAATGGCATGGCCGATGTCGCCCAGCGTGTTGCCGGGCTTCGCCTGCTCGATGCCCAGCATCAGGCATTCATAGGTGACCTCGACCAGGCGGCGCGCCTTGATCGGGGCTTCGCCGCAAATATACATGCGGCTGCTGTCGCCGTGCCAGCCGTCGACCAGCGGCGTCACGTCGATATTCAATATGTCGCCTTCCTTGAGCTTCTGATCGCCGGGAATGCCGTGGCAGATGACATTGTTGAGCGAGATGCAGCAGCTATGCGTATAGCCGCGATAGCCCAGGGTCGCGGGCACGCCGCCGCCGTCCAGCGTCATGCGGCGGACGATGTCGTCCAACTCGCCGGTGGTGACGCCCGGAACCACATGGGGAACCAGCGCGTCCAGTATCTCCGCCGCCAGCCGCCCGGCCTTGCGCATGCCTTCGAAACCGGCCGCGTCATAGAGCTTGATCGCGGTCGAGCGGGAAATCGGCGCGTCCGCCGTCATCGTCATATATTCGGTCATGGACGTGATTATAGGCGGGGATGCCGCATAATGCGAGGGGGCGGCTAGGCAGGGGGCGCGGCAGAGGCTATGGCCAGCCCATGGCCGACCCGACCCGCATATGGACCGCAGCGCTGATCGTGATCGGCGACGAGATTCTTTCGGGCAGGACGCAGGACAGGAATGTGTCGCAGATTGCGACATGGCTGAACGTGCAGGGCATCCGCCTGCGCGAAGTCCGGGTGGTCGCGGACGACAGCGACGCCATCGCAGAAGCGGTGAACGCCCTTCGGGCGCGGAACGACTATCTGTTCACCACCGGCGGCATCGGGCCGACGCATGACGACATCACCGTGGACGCCATTGCCGCGGCGCTGGGCGTTGCCGTGGAAATCCACCCAGAAGCGCGGGCCATGCTCCTCGCCTATTACGAGACGCGGGGCGGCTTGACCGAGGCGCGGCTGCGCATGGCCCGCGCGCCTGCGGGATCGAGCCTGATCGAAAACCGCATGTCGGGCGCTCCCGGCCTGCGGCACGGCAATGTCTTCATCATGGCCGGCGTGCCGCATATCACCGCCGGAATGCTGGACAGCCTGACGGGAAAGCTGGAAGGCGGCCTCCCGGTGCTGTCAGCCACCATCGGTTGCTGGGTGGCGGAAAGCGAGATTGCGGACCTGCTCGGCGCGACAGAGCGGGCGCATGACGGGTGCCAGATCGGCAGCTATCCCTTCTTTCGCGAGGGGAAGACCGGCGCGAATTTCGTGATCCGCTCGGTCGATGCGGAGGCGCTGGATCGCTGCGTTGCGGATCTGAGCGCCGGACTGGAACGGGGCGGCTGGCCGGTGGTGGCTGGAGGGATCTGAGACGGTCCCATCGATTGGGTCGGTGGGAACGGACATCGGTCCCCTGGTCGGACGGCCCGGTGAAGTGCCGGAGCTTTCGCAAAACTTCAGCCGCACGATGCTCTAAGCGCCTGATCCGCGCCCATATGTGTCCGTAGAGCGGCGGGCTGCGTTGCATCCATGCCGCGCAGGGCGGTATGCTGCGCTGCGTCAATCGCCGGCTGGTTCCGGCCAAGGGGCATCGGGCTCGCTCGCCCGGCGCCCAACCCATGATGAGGGATGAGGGTCCGTGCATCCGGGGTTTCCCGGAATGGATTCGCGCGTCCTTTCATGATCGGTTGGCTGTCGGTCGAAAGCCGTTTGAAGAAGGAGAATAGTGATGCGGATCGTTATGACCGGCTCTGGCTATGTCGGCCTGGTATCCGGCGCGTGTCTCGCGGATTTCGGCCATGATGTCATCTGCGTGGACAAGGATGCGCGCAAGATCGAGTTGTTGCAGGGCGGCGGCGTGCCGATCTACGAGCCCGGCCTTGCCGACCTGATCGCCCGCAACGTGAAGGCGGGGCGCCTGACATTCACCACCGACCTGGCCGGATCGGTCAGCCAGGCCGATGTGGTGTTCATCGCCGTCGGCACGCCCGCGCGGCGAGGCGACGGTCATGCCGACCTCAGCTATGTCTATGCCGCCGCGCAGGAGATCGCATCCAACCTCAGCGGCTTCACCGTCATCGTCACCAAGTCCACCGTCCCGGTCGGCACGGGAGACGAGGTCGACCGCATTGTCCGCGAAACCAATCCCGACGCGCAGTTCGCCGTCGCCTCCAACCCCGAATTCCTGCGCGAAGGCGCGGCCATCCAGGATTTCAAGCGGCCCGACCGCATCGTTGTCGGCATAGAGGACGAACGCGCCCGCCCGGTGATGGAGGAGGTCTATCGTCCCCTCTACCTCAACCAGGCGCCGATCCAGTTCACGGGCCGCCGGACCAGCGAACTCATCAAATATGCCGCCAACGCCTTCCTGGCGATGAAGATCACCTATATCAACGAGATGGCCGACCTGTGCGAGAATGTCGGCGCCGACGTTCAGCAGGTGGCGCGCGGCATCGGCCTGGATAATCGCATCGGTTCGAAATTCCTTCATGCCGGGCCGGGCTATGGCGGCTCCTGCTTCCCCAAGGACACGCTGGCGCTGGTCAAGACGGCGGAGGATGCGGGAGCGCCGATCCGCCTCATCGAAACCACCGTGGCCATCAACGAAAGCCGCAAGCGGGCCATGGCACGCAAGGTGGTCGCGGTCTGCAACGGGTCGGTGCGCGGCAAGACGATCGCCGTGCTGGGCCTGACCTTCAAGCCCAATACCGACGACATGCGCGACGCGCCGTCGATCGCCATCATCCAGGCCCTGCAGGATGGCGGCGCGCAAGTGCGGGCCTATGATCCGGAGGGGATGGACGCCGCCCGCGCCATGATGAGCGGCGTGGAATTCTGCGACAATCCCTATGTCGCGGCGCAAGGAGCCGCCGCGGTCGTCATCGTCACGGAATGGGACGCGCTGCGGGCGCTCGATCTGCCGCGCCTCAAGGGGATCATGAGCGGCGATGGCCTGGTCGACCTGCGCAACATCTATCGCCCGGCTGATGCGGAGGCTGCCGGCTTCGTCTATGTCAGCGTGGGCCGCGGCGCCGCGCCGGAGATCGAGGAACTGGTGCAGGCGGCGGAGTAGGCCGCGACCCAAATCCCATCTCGCGTGCGGGATGGGATTGAGCAGGGCGCTCCCGGCCTTGGGTCGGGGGCGCCCTTTCATTTCCGGCGCAGTCCCTTTCGCGATCATATCGATTCTGAAAACATGGCCGGGTTGAGCCAGTTCCGGCGCGCCCAGCAACAACTCGTCGCAAATTCCCAAAGGATACGACGAGTCGTCGTTGACCCCAGCTTTTTGTTAACCTTCTTGGAAGACCCTACAGGGGATAACTTCGGGGGTCGCAAACCATGTCTGTCAAAATGACTGGCTCCATTTTTGGAGCCGGAATGCTTTGTATTTTCGCGGCGGGAGCCGCAACGATCATGACCAGCCTGTCGACATCAAGCATGATGTCGACCGCAACAACGACCGGATCGCAGCTTGTTTCCGCCACGACTTCGACCACGATAACGTCGTCGACGACCAGCGGTTCCGCGACGACGAGCACAGTATCCGATTTTTCCGACTTCGACTTCGCCAATGGGACGAAGCTGCCGGCAAAGGCGACTCTGTCGCTGGGCAATGCCAGCTTTCGTCCGGGCAGCAGCGTGGCCCATGTGCCCGTGACGCTGGACCGGCCGACGCCCAATACGGTGATTGCGCGGATCATCACGGTCAACGGATCGGGCATCTATCGCGCGCTGTCGGGCTATAATTACCAGACGGTCGACACGGTGGTGATCTTCCGCCCCGGCGATCCGCTGGTGCAGACCGTCGCGGTGCCGATCATCGGCGCCACGGAAGGGCAGCAGTTCCAGGTCAAGCTGCGGGAGGCGCCCTGGGGTGGCCTCCAGGGGCAATCGACCGCGACGATCACGGCCAGCAGCACGGCCATGGCGACGGCCAGGGCGACGGGCACGTTCCGCGTCCCGCGCAGCTTCGCGGCGACCGGCACGCTTCAGTTCGAACTGCGCAAGGACACCCATAGGCGGTCACCCGACGGCGGCTGGGACCGCTGGGCGACTTCGCTTGCCCATGGGCGGACGCAGGTCGCCAATGGGGAAACCGGGCTCTACCTCGATTCCAGCATTTTCCCCGGCATCGAAGGGCCGGTCTATTGGGGCGCAAACGGGCTCGTCCTGCATACGCAGAAGCTGAAGACGCCGATCAGCTATGACGGCCAGAGCTGGTATTACGGTTCGTCGGTGCTGGACGGCCGCAATTTCCTGGCGACGCAGATCGGTTATGGCCAATATGAATGGGAAGCGAAAATGCCCAGCCGGCGCGGGTCATGGCCCGCCTTCTGGCTGGTGTCGACCAGCGGCTGGCCGCCCGAAATCGATATTTACGAGGGGTTCGGCTATCAGAGCTATTGGGATTTCGACCGTCATGTCGCCCATACCCTGCATATCGGCGCCAACAGCACCCGCTACGATCAGCGGGGAGTCACGATCCAGACGCAGCAGGCCTATGGCCTCAGCGGCTATTCCCAGGGCTTTCACCGCTTCGCCGTCGACATCCAGCGGGATTACATCACCTGGTTCGTGGATGGCGTGGAAACCTATCAGTCGGTCAACCCCTTCCGGGGCTTCCGCTTCTATCCGATCATGGACGTCGCGGTGAAGACCAACGGCGCCTATGACGACGGGTCGGGCGACATGGTCATCAAGAGCTTCAAAATCTACAGCGCGCCATAATGATCCTGGGCGCCCCCCGCCAGGGCATAGAGGCGCCCCCAGCTCTTGACCCACTGCCCGGCGATGTCCACCCGACGCGCGCCGGGCAGCAGCAGGGCCGCCAGGCCGGCCGTCCGCAATCCCAATATGGCGACAGACCGGACCAGCAGCTTCGCGGCGCCGATGCGGCCGGGCAGGGCCTTGCGCCGCGCCATGGTCTCGGTGCAGCCGATGCGCCACATGCGTTTCAGCACCCATGAAAGGCGCGCCCGCTCAGCCGAAACCCATTCGCCGACCCGCGCATCGGGCGACCAGCCGAAGCGGGCACCCGCATCATGCAGCCGGGCCAGGAAGTCCAGATCCTCCCCGCCGCTGCGGTTGAAGCGCGGATCGAAGAAGGGCTCTCCGATCATGGCAAAGGCGCGTCGGCTGACCAGCAGATTGTTGCTCGCCCATAGCATGCCGGTCGCGCCCCATGGCCGTTCCTCGGCGCGGAAGACCAGCGTTTTGCGCGCCCATCGCGGCGGCTGCCCCACGAAGCGGCTATCCACCGGGCCGGCGACCACGTCCGCGCCCACCTGCGCCTGGCAAATCAGCAGCGCGTCGAGCCAGCCGGGCTGGGGCCATTCGTCATCGTCGATCATCGCCACGAAACGCATCGCCGGATCGTCCAGCGCTGCGGCGGCGATGGCATTGCGGACCGCGCAAAGCCCCGGCTGGGCCACCGACAGCAGCGTCACGGGCAGGCCATAACCCTCCACCAGCATGGCGCGGACCACGGCTGCCCCCTCCTGCCTGACGGGATCGTTGTCGGCCACCAGCACCTTCACGTCATGGCGGCCGGTCACGCCCGGCAGCGTCTCCAGCAGGTGACGGAGCTGATCGGGCCGGCGGAAGGTGGGAATGGCGATCCAGACCGCGGGCATCAGACGGCGGCCTCCACCACCGGCTTGCGGCTGCGTCCGCCGCGCTGGAGCCATTTTATGAGCCGATGCCCGCGCACTTCCACCAGCGCATAGCTTGCCCAGCAGAGCAGCCAGGTCGCCGCCAGCATGGCGAGGACGATCAACCCGTCGAAGCCGTTGACGCCATGCCTGTGCGCCACGCTCATGCCGCGGGCGAACACGTCCCGCACCAGCGGATGCCAGAGATAGATGGAATAGCTGATGAGACCCAGATGGAAGCTGACCGGATTGGCCATCACCGCCCGCGCCGCCGCGCCGTTATAATAGCAGCTCAGCACCAGCGCCGGCATCAGGCAGACCACCAGCAGGTCGACCTTTCCCGGTAGCAGCAGCGCGAGCGCGATGAGCCCGCAGATCATTACGAATGCGCCCGTCCGGTCGATCAGCCGGCGGCACCACGCCTTTTCTGCGCAGCGATAGCTGAGAACGCCCAGCGAGAAACCGGCGAGGCAGCGCAGCAGCGTCAGCACGCTGTCGCTGTCATTGACGTCCAGCGGTCCGCTGGAACCCCGGCCGGACAGCGCCACCAGGCCCAAAATGCCGACGCACAGCAAGGCCTGCGCCCATGCCCATCGCGAAAAGGCGATGATGGCGATCAAGGGATAGATGAGATAGGCCGCGACCTCCGTGCTGACGGACCAGCTATTGCCCGCGATCGGCTCCGTTCCCCAACCCCAGCTCTGCACCATCAGCAGGTTGGTGACGATGTTCGGCGCGTCGAGCGCAATCGCCTGGCTGCCGGAGATGTTGAGGACGATGCGCGCCATGAACACCAGCGTCACGATCAGGTGCAGCGGCCATACCCGCGCCATGCGGTTGACGAGGAAGTCGACATAGCTCGCCCGCCCCAGATGGTTCACCACCCGGTCGTGATAGCCGAAGGAGATGACGAAGCCGCTCAGGATGAAGAACAGGTCGACCGCCAGATAGGCGCGGGAGAAAAGCGGCAGGCGAAACGCCTCGAACGCCGGGTTGTGCGGGATGTGGTACAGCAGCACCGACACCGCCGCCACGCCGCGAAGGCCGGTCAGCGAGGAAATTCTCATGCGCCTGCGCTCCTTATGGCGGGGGCCGCGTCGAAGGCGGCGGCTATGGCGTCCCACAACGGCTTGCGGCGCATCCCGCCGTCAAGCGGCAGGCCGCGCGACAACTGGCCGTCGGGCCACTTGTAATCCTTGAAATTGGACAGCCAGCTATAGCGGTCCGACAGCCCCCAGCAGAGCACCGACCGCATGGCCGGATTGTCCAGCGCCACGTCCAGAAAGGCCTTGGCGACGGAGGCGATCTCCTTGTCCCGCTTTTCCGGATTGGGCGGCCCGCCCCGGTCCGCGACGTCGAACTCCGTGATGGAAAGGGCCAGCCCATAGCCGCTGAGCTGATCCAGAAAGCGCGCGAACCGGGCCTGGTTGAATCCCTCCCTATAGGGCTTCAAATGCCCCTGTATGCCGATGGCGTCCACCGGCACGTTGCGCGCCATCAGCCGGTCGAGCAGCTTCAGCATGGCGGTGCGGCGACGCTCGCAGCGGGGGGAGTCATGCTCTATCCCGAAATCGGTCAGGAACCGCATGGGCCGGGGGTCGACCTCCCGCGCGCGGTGGAAGGCGATGTCGACATAATCCTCTCCCAGCGCGTCCATCCACATGCTTTTGGCGCGCATGCCGTCGGCGCGGCCGTCATTCGGCTCGATGGCTTCGTTGACGACGTCCCATTCGCGGATTTTGCCCGCGTAACGGCGCATGGCGGTGTCGATATAGCTGGTCATCAGCGTTTCGCGTTCGGCACGGCCGGCGGCCTTCAGCGCTGGCTCCAGCCAGGGCGGCTGCGCGGCATACCATACCAGCGCATGGCCCCTTGCGCGCATGCCGTGCCGCTGCGCGAAGGCGATGATCTGGTCCGCGCCGCTGAAATCATATCGGCCGGGCTTCGGCTCCGTCGTGCCGCGCTTCAGTTCATATTCCTGGACGACCATGTCGCATTCGCGGGCGACGGCGGCCGTGAAATCGGGGTCTTCGCGCAACTGGCGCGACTTGATCGCGGCGCCGAAATAGCGGCCAGACTTGCGGGCATGGGCGGCAAGGCCCGCCGTGCCGCCGACCTGCGCGGCGCTCGGCTGGATGGGGGAGCATGCGGAAAGCGCCGCCGCGCCCGCCAGGAATTCGCGCCGTCTCACAGCCTTTGCCCCTTGCCGGCGAACATGTGGGACAGGTCGATCCAGCGGTCGGAAATGCGGCGATAGACCGGATCAGGCATCACGATCTGCAACAGCACCGTCGCCGCCAGCCGCGGCCCGAACGCCCCCCGGCAGACCGCGCCCAGATAATAGCGCATCGCCCTCCGCCTGCTGGTCGGCCAGATGCTTTTCGCGGCGTGCCAGCCCATATAGGCGGAAAAGGCGCGCGGGCTGATATGGGGGCGCAGGTCCCGCAGCCAGGTCAGGCTGCCGATGCTGCCGCGCACCTGGGAAAGCCGGTCGTCGGCATCCCGGTCCGCCCATATGGTGCCGGGCCGCTCCGTCATCAGGAAGCGCGCGCCGGCCAGCGACAGGCGCAGGGCGAAATCGGTATCGTCGCCGAACCTCACATCCTCGCGGTAGCGGACCTTCCCCGCCAGCGTACGGCTGAGCGCCATGCTGCTGGTCTGGATGAAGCCGCGGTCGCACATCAGATAGCGGTCCATGGTCTCGCCATGCGCGATGGCGCGCGGCGGCTTCAGGAAATTGCGTCCCGCGCCCCGGTCGGCCAGCACCTGGCCATAGGCGACGATGTCCTCGCTCTCCTGCAACAGCGGCAGCAGGTCGGCGAGGTGATGGGGCAGGAAGCGGTCGTCGCAGTCGAGAAAGGCGATATAGCGTCCGCGGGCATGGTCTATGCCCTTGTTGCGCGCCGCCGCCGCGCCGCGATTTTCCTGCACGATGACCTTGAGGCGCGGATCGTTGATCGCGCCCAGAGCAACCTCCGTCCCGTCGGTCGACCCGTCCACCACCACGATCACCTCGATGATCGCGACGGTCTGTTCCAGGGCGGACATGACGGCAGCGACCGCCGCGTCGCGCCGCTGATAGGTCGGGATCACCACGGAAAACAGCGGCGCGGCGGCCGCCGCCTTCAGGCTGGATGGAGGTTGCCAGGCGGTCATCACGAACCGGCTCCACTTGTCGCGGGCTCGGCCTTGCCGAAGCGCAGGACGAAGCCGTTGACCAGCGAACGGTAGAGCGGCTTGGGCAGGTAGGACCGCAGCACCTGCCGCGCGATCACGCGGGGAGGAACGCCGCCGGCCACCATGCCGACCGCCAGATCCTTGATCGCCGCCACCGGCCTGATCGGCGCCATGTGATAGGCGAGCACGGTCGCGCGATAGCCCCGCCGCGCCCGGTTGGTGAGCATGTGGCCGCAGCGGTCCAGCCAGTCGAGCGAGGTCTCATACCCCTTAACATAGGAAGTCCGCCCGGCCTCGGTCGCGTCGAGCCATATGGTCAGCGGCTGGTCGATCATCCGGAACCGCGCCCCTGCGCCCTGGAGCCGGACGCAGAAGTCCAGATCCTGCCCCTTCTTCAGCGCCGGGTCGAACAGCACATGCTGCGCCATGCCGGTCGGCACGACCATGGTGCTGGTCTGCATGAACTGGTTGGCGCAGAACAGATATTCCCCGACATCCTCGCCCTCGCGAATGCCCCGGTCGGGCCTGATCCAGTAGCGGTCGACGCCCCGGTCCACCTTCATCCGGGAATAGAGCACCGTTCGCCCGTCGTCTCCCGCCAGCGCCTTCGCCATGATGGAAAGCTTGCCGGGCAGGAACAGGTCGTCGGAGTCCAGAAAGGCGATATAGCGCCCGTCCGACGCCATGATCCCGGCATTGCGCGCCGCGCCGCCGCCGGCATTGTCCTGTCGGATATAACGGACGCGAGGATCGCCTATCGCGTCGATGACCGGGCCGGGATTGTCCCGCGACCCGTCGTCGATCACGACGATCTCGAAATCCCGCCAGTCCTGCGCCAGCACGGACCGGATGGTGTCCCCGACGATTTCCGCCCGGTTGTAGAGCGGGATGACGACGGAGAAAAAGGGTTGCTTGCCCAGCGCGGCATCGCTCATGCGCCATGCACCTTTCGATATTCTTCATAGTGGAATCCGGCGAGGCCGGCGATCTTGCCGGCCGCGCGATACAGCTTGCCCAGCCGCTCGACCCGCTTCCCCTGGTCGAGCGTGGCGACCGCGCCCAGCGATCCGACGAGGAAGCCCGCGGCGATGCGCGGCGCCTCCCCCAGGGAGGCGCGCAGCCTGCCCTTGTGGAACCGCTCCACCATCATGTCGGTCATGCCGACGCGATAGCCGCGCATCAGCAGCCATCGGGCGGTGACGCGGCTGGCGGGGATGAGTTCGGTCACGACCGCCTCCTCCGACCAGGCGAAGCGGAAACCGGCACGCTGCATGCGGGTGAAAAGCTGCTTGTCCGACCCGCCGGTCAGCGCCATGCGCTCGTCGAAGGGGCGCTCCCCCATGGCGCGCAGGGCCGTGGCGGCGATCAGCACATTGGCGGTGCTGTCCACCAGCGCAACCGGGCCGGACTGCCCGCGCCGCTTGGGGGCGAGCAGGGGATGGCGGGCAGCCCAGGGGGCGACGGCGCTGTCCATTTCCCGCAGCACGGCGCCGCCGACCACGTCCGCGTCCCAGCGTTGCGCCGTATCGGCCATGGCGTCGATCCAGCCGGGGGAGGCGGCCTCGTCATCGTCCAGCATGGCGACATGGGTCGCGCCGGGCCGCGCCAGCGCGGCGGCGACGAGCGCGTTGCGCACCAGCGGAATGCCGCGCTCCGCCACCAGCACGGCTTCGATCGGCCAGCGATAGCCCTTGGAAGCAAGCTGCTCGACCACCGCCAGCCCTTCCTGCCGGGCGGCGTCATTGTCGGCCACCAGCACTTCCAGATTGTGCCGCGTTTGCTGCGCAGCAAGGGATTCCAGGGTCCGCCGCAATCCCTGCGGACGGTTGCAGGTGGCGATGCAGACGATGATATTAGCCATGGACGCTCTCCTGCCGGAGGTGATGGCGCCGGGTCCATTGCGGGCGCGGCTTGGCCTTGAAGGTGGCGTGCGCGGCCGCGATGGCCGCGAGGAAGATCACCCAGACTTGGCGATCCTTGTCGAAGAAGCTGGTTTCCAGCAGATTCTGGTACATGACGAACACCCAGATCGCGAAGGCCGGCACCATCAGCGCCTGGTTCTCCCTGGTCGAGCCGGTCAGGAACCAGTAGGCGGGCAAGGCAAGAAAGCTGACCAGCAGCATGGCGAGGCCCAGCGGCCCGGTCGTCACCAGGATTTCCAGATAGCCGTCATGCGAATGGGCGGTCAGCATCTGGAATTGCTGGTTGAGATAGTCATGCGCCGGGCTGTTCACGCCGACCTGCCAGAAGCCGCCGAAGCCCGCGCCCAGATAGGGATGATCGGCCAGATAGTCGAACACCACCTGCCAGATCGACACGCGGCCGGTGAAGCTGGTCGGATCGGCGAACAGCCGCTCGATGGTCGGCTGGTAAGCGATGTAGAGCGCCAGGAAGCCGACCATGCCGAACCCCAGCATCAGCAGCAATATCGCGCGTTTCTGCGTGTTGTCGCTCAGCGCCCGATAGATGTTGCTGATCGCCAGCATGCCGACGCACAGCGCGAGTGAGGTCTTGCTCTTGGTTCCGATCACGAAGACGAAGGCCATGACCGCGAACAGCGCATAATACCATTTGCGTCGGTCGATCCATGCATTGCCGCAGACGATGAAGGTCAGCGCCATGACGGCGCCCGCGATATTCTTGTGGAAGAAGAAGCCGCGCCACGCGCCGATCAGCGCCTTGTCGCTTTCGGTCGGCGGATGGACGGCGGCGGGCGTCAGCGGCAGCGACGCCCAGCAGATGATCAGCGAGAGGATCAGCGCCGCGCGCAGCGCGTCGAACAGCCGCTGCGGCCCCATCAGGGAGAGCGCGCAGAAGGTGATGTAGATCACGATGAGCTGCTGCATCGCCCGCTTGAAGGACACGAACGGGTCCACGCCCCAGGTGCAGGAAATGAAGAACCAGGCCAGCATGATCGCCAGCGGCCAGAAGGTGAACCTGTATTGCAGCGGATGCTTGCGGATGATCTGCACGCCGGTCAGCAGCAGGGCGAAGCCGATGAACAGCATCTGCTTGAACAGGTCCGACCCGTCATTTTCCTGCGCCATCGCCACCAGTTCGTCCTGGGTGCGGGAGGCGAAGGGCTGCTGCCCGATGAAGACCATCATCAGGAAGACGAAATAGAAGATCTGGGTGATCCAGATCATGCGCATGCTCTGGCCGCCGCCGGTCTGGGCGGGGAGGGCGGCCGCGCCGCCGCGATGCCAGCTTGTCGCCATGGTCAGGCGGCTCCCTGCCGGTCGCGCCGCCATTTGCGGTCGAGTTGCCATATGCCGAGCATCATGACGAGCTGCGACAGCACGACCCCGCCGATGGAGAAGACGGGTGCGGTGCCCAGCACCAACAGCGTCACGGCGACCAGCCCGACGCCGCAACTGCGCATGCTCTGCGCCGCGAGCGGGCGGAAGGCCTTTCGCGCCTGGGTCATCACGCTCATCGGCGTCTGCACGCACTGGACGAGGGAGAGGAGGGCGCACAGGCCCACGGCGATCATCACCAGCCGATGGTCCAGCGTGGGCTTCAGGATCAGGCCGGGAAAGGCATGGAGGGCAATCGCCGCCACGACGCAGGTCGCCAGCCACAGCATGACCAGCGCGGCCATGAAGACCCGTTCCGACCTGATCGCCGAGTCATGATCGCCCCGCGCCACGGCGCGCGTCATGCGGGGACGCTCTAACTGGGTGAGGGCGGTGATGCAGACATTGACCGGGCGGAAGAACAGCATCCCTACCGCAATCGGCGCGAAGGCGGTCGGTCCGGCGAGCAGCGTCACGATATAGCTGTGCGAGTTGGAGGTGGCCTCCGTCGACAGTACGCCGACCAGCGTCCAGGCCGACTGCTCCTTCCAGATCGGGCGATAGGCGCCCAGCGCCCGGCCGGGTGCCATGGCGAAGTGCCGCCGCAGATAGGCGATGCCGAAGGGCAGCAGTCCAACCAGGCTGGCGGCCACCAGCATGCCGCCGATGGCAGGCAGGTCAGCCCCGGTCCGCATCGCGATCAGCAGGCCCGCCAGGATCGTTCCGGCATAGGCGAGGTCGGACCGCGCCGCGCTGGCCGGGGCGTGATGCGCATAGGCATTGGAGCGCCCGAACCAGCGGATCAGCGACAGCATGCCCGCCAGCCCGAACAGCGAAGCGGCTGCCGGAGAGGCGGTCGCCCAGGCGATGGCGGCGCAGATCAGCCCCTGGCTGGCCGCCAGCATCAGGTTGACCGGGAAAAAGAAGTCGAAGCTTCGGGCATCGGCATCGTCCCCCTGGTTCACCGCGATGGTGTAGGGCGTCGACACCAGCGCATTGGACAGGCCATAGCCGAACTGGATGATCACCAGCAGGAAGGCCAGCGTGCCGATGGCCGCCGTTTCCAGATGATGGATGGAAAAGAGCTGGACCAGCAGATGGCTGACCGAGACGATGGCCGACGACAGGCTTGCCAGGCCGAAGCGGCCGAACAGGCTGCCAAGGCGCTGGACCCGGCCTGCGGGGAGATTTTCAGCCGCCTGGGCCTCAGCCATGGCGATGTTTCCAGATCAGCCAGAGCGCGTGCGGATTGGTGGTGATGTAGCGCCAGGCCAGTTCCTTGGGCCGCGTCGCCATGCGGTGCAGCCATTCGAAACCGGACTTCTGCATCCAGAGCGGGGCGCGCGGATAGTCGCCGGTGATATAGTTGAACAGGCCCCCGCAGGTAACGATCCAGCCCGCCTTGATCCGGTCGCGATTGCGCACGCAAAAGGCCTGTTCGCGGGGCTTGCCGGTGCCGACCCAAAGGACGTCGGGCGCGGCCGCGTTGATCGCGTCGATCACCGCATCCTCCTCCTCCGGCTTCCAGAAGCCGTTGCGCCGTCCGGCGAGCTGAAGGCCCGGCGCGAGCGCGAGAATCTCCTTCGCGCAGGCGGCGTTCACCTTCTCCTCTCCGCCGAGCAGATAATAGCTGACCTGGGCATCCGCCGCCGGTTTCAGGCTGTCGATGAACATGTCCGTCGTGCTGGAACGGTCCGCGATGGGCGGTCCGCCGAACCAGCGGGATGCCGCCACGACGATCTGTCCGTCGGCATGGATCAGGTCCGCCTGCGCCAGATTGGCCCGGAATTCGGGATCGGTGGCGTTCATCGACAGGCCCTGGCCGTTGGCGTCGAACACCAGGAGGGGACGTTGGTCCAGGCCCTTGCGCAGCGGCGCTTCCACCAGCATCTTGGCGATCAGCGCATCCAGCGACAGGGTGGACACCGGCAGGCCGCCGACATGCGCCACGGGGGCTTCATTCCCTATGCCCGGACCGATGCCGGGCGAAGGAAGGGGCTGGCGATGCGCCAGCGCTTGTTCGACGCTCATGCAATCACCGTCCCGGCGATGGGCACGCCATGGCGGTCGAGATCGTCGATGACCCGGCGCATGTCGGCAATGGCGGTATCCCCGCGCCGGGCCACGATCACCACCGCGTCGAAGCCCGCCAATATGCTGCCATAGGGCGTCTGGTCGCCCTTGCGCTCCGCGAGGTAGAACAGCATCGACGTGTCGCGCAGGCCCCAGCCATTGGCCGTTTCCGCCAGAGGACCACGCGTCACCAGGCTCGCCGCGCTGCCCGATGCGCGGCCGGCGGTCATCAGCCAGAGGCCCTCCACCGCCGTCTTGGCCGCAGGCAGCAGCGCCGCGCTGCCCATCAGTTGTTCGGCCAGCCCGGCCTTGTTGGCGATGCGGAACAGCCGGTCGAGCGAGGGCCGGCCCATGTCGACGTCGATCAGCATCGTCTGCCCGTCCATCTGCGCCAGCACGACGGCAAGGTTCGCCGCCATGATCGCCGCTTCGTCGCCCGCCTCTATGGCCAGCACCGCCAGCCGCAGGGCGGCAGGGTCGCCCTCCTTGGCGACGGCGCGCATCTTGGCGCGGATCGTCCGCACCTTGGCGGCATAGGCGTCGGCGGGGTCGAAGGCCGCGATCACCAGCGGATCGACCCGCTGGTCGCCCTCCGGCAGCAGGGCGAAGCCGCCCTGCAACGCCGCGAGCATGCCCGCATCTTCCGGGTCCAGCAGCCCCAGGTCGACCGCCGCATCATGCAGCGCCAGCCCCTGGGATCGGGCATGCGCCTCGACCTTGTGCACTTCGGCTTCGGCCAGGAAGCCATGCTCTACCGCCAGCCGGGCGAAATTATGGCTGTCGCGGGCGCGGGGACGCAGCGCGGCGCCGCCGCCTGCCATGCCGCCCGATGCCAGTTGATGCGGGGCGCCCGCCGTGGAACGCAGTCTCATGCGGCCTCCTGCTGCTTGAAGAACTTGGCCTGGCGCGCGGGGACCGGCACCAATTCGGTGATGACGTCGACTTCGGTGGCGCGGGCCACGCCGGCCGCCGAACGAACGCGGGGATGGACGATCTCCATCAGGATGACCGCAGCCACGCCGCCGACCAGGCCAAGCGCGATCCCGCCGATCAGCCACAGCATGATATTGGGTTTGGCCGGCAGCAGGGGCACGGTCGCCTCGTCCAGAGGGCTGGCATTGGGTTGCGAGATCTGGCTCTTGAGGACCGCTTCGTTAAAACGCTGGCGCACCGTGTCATAGGTCTGTCGCGCCGCGTCGACGTCGCGCTGGAGGACCATGAGCTGGTCCTGCACGTCCGACATGCGGATCATGCGATCCTCCTGCCCCGCCATGTTGGACTTGAGGTCGCCCTCGCGCCGGCTGGCCGCCACGCTGTTGGCGCTGACCGCGCCGGCCTGGCTGGCGCGCGCCGCCGCCAGCTTCGATTGAAGCTCGGACAATTGGGCGGTGGCAGCCGCCATGGTCGGATGATTGGGGCCCAGCGTCTTTTGCAGTTCGGACACCCTGGCGGACTGCGCCGCCACCTGTTCCTGCAAATTCTGGACGATCAGCGATCCTTCGATGTCGGAAACGCTGCCCGCACCGGCCTTGGACCGCGCAGCCGCCGCCTCCGCCTGCGCCTGGGTAAGCTGGTAGGACAGATTCTTGAGCTTCTCCGCCTCAAGGTCCATGCGGTTGATGCCGATGATGTCATGCGCCCGCTGGAAATCCGACAGCTTCTTCTGCGCGATCTCGTAGCGACGGCGCACTTCCTCCGTCTGCTCGTCGAACCATTTTGCCGATCCGCGAGCGGGTGAGGCGCGCAGTTCCACTTGTTCGCGCATGTAGATCCTGGCGATCAGATTGGCGACCTTCGCGGCGACCTGCGGATCGGCGTTCAGATACTGGATCTGGAGCACGTTGCTCTGCCGCCCGGTGGTGATGGTCATGTTCTTCGAAAGCATGGCGGCCGCCGCCTGCACCCGCGCGTCGGCGGGCATGTCCGTCGGCATCGCGTCGACGAAACCCGCTTCCCTCGCCACCGCGTTCATCACCTTGCCGCTGCGGATGATGTCCGTCTGCGTGCCCAGGATGGATTCCGTGTCCGGCTTGGTCCCCTGCGCGCTGTTGGTGTCGGTCGGGTCGGTCTGCGACAGGTCGAGCAGCAGCGAGGCCGTGCCCATATATTGCCGCGGTTGCAGAAAGGCGGTGATCGCGACGAGCAGGAACAATATGCCCCCGATCATCGCCGCCGTGCGCCAGCGCGCCTGAAGCGCCGCCAGCAAATCCATCGGGTTCATGGTCATAGCCCGTCCACTCCCTTGAGCAGCGCGCGCATTTCCTCCGCGGGCGATTGCACAGGCGGCGCGCTTTGCACCGGCTGCTTGGCCATCAGCAGCAGGAATTGCGGCGCCAGCGTATCCTCGAACATCCACAGTTCGCCATTGGGCGTTGCCACCAGGGCGGGTTGCAGCCGCACCATGGCGTCGCGCGCCTGGCTTTCGTTGATGGACCCGCCGCCCAGCACCTCATGGCCGAGCTTCACCAGCCGCTCATAGCTGATGGCGGACATTTGGGAGGCCACCACGGCGGCAAGAGCGATCATCCGGCGCGTCGAACCGGCTTCCCAGAGGATGCGGCGGAACAGCGCATGGGTCTGGCCGCTCATCTCCTCCCAGTCCTCCAGCGCGGAAATCAGTCCCTGCTCGACATCGGAAAGCAGCATCCGGTCGCGCGCGGCCGCTTCCGTCACCAGGGCGGCCGACATGCCGAACAGCCGGGCATGATAGGGCGAACCCATGGCCGCGCTCGCCAGCGCGTCCAGCGCATCCTCGTCGATGGAAAGCCGCGCATTGCCCGCGCAGGACAGCAGCAGCCGCTCCAGTTCCGGCTTGGGGATCGGCGCGACCCGCTGCGGCACCAGATGGCGGCGCAGCGAGGGGTGGGCGGCGATCAGCCCGTCAATGTCGCTGGCGATGCCAACCAGCACGACCTGGACCGGCGAGTGGATGTCGGTCAGCAGCTTCAGCAGCGTCGCCACATCCTGCTTGGCCGTTTCGGACTGCACCCGGTCATATTCGTCGATGATCAGGATGGACCGTTCCCGCACCTCCTCCACCAGCAGGGCGGAGAGGCGCGACACGTCCAGCGGCTCGCCCATCATCTTGCGCGCCCGTTCCTGTCCGGCGCTGCTCATCGGCAGTTCCGTCAGGAAGGGGCGGAAGAGGGAGTCGAAATCCGCCTCCCCATTGGCGGAGGCATAGAGCGCGACGCATCCCGCCTCGTCCGCCAGGTCGCCGAACACGCGGGCGAGCGATGTCTTGCCCGATCCCCGCGTGCCGAAGATCACGGCATGCTTGCGCTGCACGACGATCGCCTCGACCAGCTTTTCCAGTTCGCTGTTGCGCCCGGCCAGGCCGTGGCGGTCCGTCACCGGCATGGCGGTGTTGAACGCCGCATAGATGCTGTCGCGGCGCAGGCTGATCGGCTTGATCGGCGCGGCCATGGCGCTCATCGATAGCGGGCGGTGCGACGGTTCCTCCGGCTGCGCTTCGGGCGCCTCATGGCGGAAACCGGGCAAGGCCGGCACGTCGAGGTGCAGCGGCACGTCGTCGGGAATGGTGCGCTCATTGCGCCTCTCACCGTTTCGGGCGAGGGACAGGAAGCGATCGAAAATACCGGATTTCTGGCCGGATCGTGGTTGCGCGAAGCCTTGATCGAGGGTCGTCAAAACAGCTTCTCCCGGATGATGAGGACGTCTTCAGGCTTCACTGGATCGTCCAGCTTGGCCTGTATTTCCTTCCCCTCCCGCCGGACTTTTATCCTTTTCGTGGAACCCGCCAGGGTCGGCCCGCCCGCCAACGCCAATGCCTGCCGGAAGCTTTGCCCCGGCACATAGGAAAAGGCGCCGGGCTGCTGGACCTGGCCATAGACATAGACTTTCTCCGCCGGCGGCACGAACAGCGTGTCGCCTGCCTTCAACGGCCGCATCGCGCCTGCGCCCATGTCGGCCAGCGAAATGCGCACCGGCCCGCTGCCGTCGGCGGGCGTCAGGATGACGGCATTGGCGCCGTCCTTGGTCGATCCGCCCGCCTTGGCGAGCATCGACGCGACCGTATAATCCCGGTCGAGCGGATAATTGCCCGCTTCGGGCACATTGCCGAGCACGGTGACGAACCGGCTGACATAGTTGCTGACCTCCACGCTGACGGACGGCTTGGTGAGATAGCCGCCGCTGGCGTATCCCGCGGCGATGTCCTGCGCCAGTTGAGTGGTCGTCTTGCCCTTGGCCGAAACCGGGCCGACCAGCGCGAGCAGGACGGTGCCGTCCTCCTTGATGCGCGTCGTGGTCGACAGGTCCGGCTGACCGAAGACGGAGATTTTCAGCTCGTCATTGGGACCGAGCTGATAGCCCGCGCTCGCCGTCTGCGCGGCGGGAGCGGCGGTTGCGGTCGCCGCCGCGTTTCCGGCGGCGGTCTGGGCAGTCGCGGTCATCGGACCTGCAATGATGAGCAGGGTCGAGATGGATTTCAGGAGAGTATCGGCTTTCACAGCTCATGCTCCCAATATATTGAGGATCTAGAAATGCAGGGCAGCGCCCAGCGTTACTTGCGTGCCGCTATAGTTCGATATGCTGGTATCTGTTCTGCGGGTGTAATGCTGGGCATCCAGCGTAAGATCGAAACGATCCGAAAGTTTCCTTTTGAGCAGGCCGCCGAACCGACGATTGCGGTCGGCCGTTATCGAATAGGGACGAAGCGCCGCATCCTGCCGGAACTTTCTGCGGTCCCATTCCGCATAAAGGCCCGCGGACGTGAGTTCCGAGATCGAAAATTCACCCTGTATGCGGTAGCTGGTGTCGATGGCGAAGCCGCTCGCGATCAGGCTGTCGTTGATGATGGCCCGCTCGGTCGTCGCGGTCAGCTTCAGGCGCGGAATGGCCTGCGTCGACAGGCTGACCTTCCAGCCCAGCCCGTCATAGCCGCCGACCGCCGCGCTGTCGCTGCTGACGTCCAGCCAGCGGACATCCGCGTCGATCTGCGTGATCGGCGTCACCGCGCGCTGGAACCGCAGGCCATAGCTGTTGATGCGGTTCTCTATGCCCAGCGTGTCGCGCTTGCTGTTCACCCGCTCATAATAAGCGGTCAGCGTGCCCAGGCTGGGCATGGCATAGCCGATCCCGCCCATGAACAAGTCGCTGGTCTGGTCGGCATAGTCGAACTGGTCGGCGTTGCGCGTGGTGTCATGCTCGTAGCTCGCCACCGGGAACAGCCCCGGCCGTTCGCAGGTGAAATCCGCGCCGATGGTGGCGAATTTCTGGAGATTTTCGGTCGCCGAATTGATGTCGCCATAATCGGCGCGCTGCTGGCGATAGGCGGCGCGCGGGGTGATCAGGCAGGTCGCGCCGAAGCGGACATTGGCCTTCGCTTCCGTGTCGAGGCGCAGCTTGCTTCGCTGCCCTTCGGAAACGAAACGGTCATAGCCGATCTTGCCGCGCAGCAATATGTCGTGCCGGCCCACAGGCATGCCGTAGGTCGCCTCCAGGGAGGGCGTGACGATCAGGTCATCGGTCGGGTTTTCGACGCGGTCGTCCACGCGATAGACATTGTCGTCATAAAGTAGATCGAGACCGGCCGTCAGATGAAGGCCGTAATCGTTGATGCGCCTCTGTTCCGTTGCATTGTTGACGCGCTTCGGATCAGTCGATCCGTCATTATCCTGCGCGCGCAAGACTGTGGGCGTGGCCACCAGCATTACGGCACCACTCAGCGCCGCAGCGAAGCAGTTGCGGGACCGGGAAGTCTGTCGATCGAAAGGCGCAAAAATACAGCCCCGCAATCGCGGATTATTATATTCGTTCAAAATCAATCGACCCTTATTGCATTGCAGCAATCAGGGCATGCTAGAAGTATTTTTACGTAAAACCACTGCCCGGAAAGCAGCTTGTCGCGTCAAAACAACGGCTCGGTTCATCGCAAGGAGGGCGCGGCGGGACCAGTCCCGGCGCACCCTGTCGCTGTTAATCTGAGAGAAAGATTGGGCTTTGCGAGTCCGGTCAGAAGATCAACCAGGCAATGGCGGCAACAGTGCCGACAAAGGCCAGGATACCGGCCCAACGCGACAGGATCTGCACGCCGCTTTCGGCGCGATCGGCAAAGGTCTTGCCCTCTACGCGTACGGGGAAATCACGGCGCACCTCCGCCGTTTCGATCAATGATGGTGCCGTCGCAACTGCTGCAAATTCTTCCGCCACGTCGATATTCCCGCCGCCCGATTGGTGATGACGTTAATATCCGATTTTGCGGTTAACAAATAGTTGGGAAGGGGGACGTACTGACATCCATTCGTCGCATATGACGATGATTCAGCGCCTCATTTCTAATCTGGATCAAATTTTTTTGCGATGAAGCGTTTTGCGCAACGCTTCGCCGCAAATTTTATTTTTCTCCCGGAACCTTTTTCGTCCTTTTGCGTGTTGGGCGCTCGCCCGATTCGCCATCCCAATTCAGTCCTCCCCCAGCAGGAAGATGGACGCTGAACCCTAATAAGCGTTCTTGTGGACCAGCACGTTGAGCGTGCCCAACAGGATCGCGATATCGCGCATCAGGCTCCAGCCATGCAGATATTCCAGGTCCGCCTCCACCCGGTTCAATATGTCGCGGCGCGTTTCCGTCGCGCCCCGAAAGCCGCGGATCTGCGCCAGGCCGGTGATCCCCGGCTTCAGCGCATGGCGGTGCCAATATTGCCGGTCGACCTGCCAGAATAGCTGTTCCTCAGCTGTCGATCCCAGGGCGTGGGGGCGCGGCCCCACCAGGCTCATCTCGCCCAGCAGCACGTTGATGAGCTGCGGCAGTTCATCGATGCTGGTCTTGCGGATGAAGGCCCCGACCCGCGTGATGCGATTGTCGTCCCGCTGCGTCGAAGTCGCGCCCGCGCTGTCGCACTGCTCCACCTTCATGCTGCGGAATTTCAGGATGTGAAACAGCATGTTGCCGCGCCCTATCCGTTCCTGCTTGAAGAAGACGGGGCCGGGCGAGTCCAGCTTGATCAGGATCGCCACCACCGCCATCAGCGGGGCGAGAAGGATCAGCACCGGCACCGTCAGAGCGATGTCCAGCAGCCGCTTCTTCGCCCGGTTGGCGAGGTTCAACGGCCCGCGCGACACCACCAGAGTGGGCGTGCCGCGGTAGGACTGCACCGCCAGCGGCGCCATCGGGTCCAGTTCCGGCACGATGATCTCGCCCAATATGTTGCCGCCCTTCAGCATCTGGGCCCAATCGGCCTTGCGTTCGGCCGGGCAGGAGATGACCGCGCGATCATAGTCGCGGAGCAAGGTGCCCAGACGATGCAGCATATAGGGATCGTCCAGGTCGGCCTTCAATCCAATCGCCGCCGCATCGACGATCACCATGCCGCCGACATCGTCGGGAATGGCGCCGTCGTCGATGATCAGGAGCTGCGCGAACAGCCCGTCTGCAAAGTTGCGGCGAACCATGCGCACGATCATCAGCCGTTGCAGAACGAGCAAGGTGCCGCTGCACAATATTCCGGCCGAAATGCCTAGCCGCGACAATTGTCCGGTTGCCTTGAGTGAGAAGACGACCAGCAGGAAGATCAGCAATGTGCCCGCGAAAGCCATGGTCGCGCTGCGGCAGGACTGGGTCATGTGCATCAGGCAATGGGGATTATAGGCCTGATTATGGAAAGCCAGGACCGCGTACACGATCATGCCGCCCGCCAGCGGCTGCCATTGCCCGTCCGCCAGCCATTGCAGGCCGGCGGCGCGCAGCCCGAAGGCAAAGCCCGTCGCAAGCGCCGCCATGTCGGCCACGAGCAGGAGCATGCACAGCCAAAGCCGCGCATTCCGCTGCCCTGCGGCTGTAGAGGGCTGGCGACTGGGAACACCTTTGATCGCCAGATCAATTTTCGACATCTGCAACCCTTTTTATGTCTTGACGTCAAGCCGGCCACCGCCGCGCGGCAGTGTGTTAACCATCAGACATCCGCAGCGTTTTGATTTATGTTGCGCAGCAGCAGGGCATAAATGTTTTGGGCTGACAATCGGGCTTGGGGTGCGCGGACCCGCTTTTCCGATGACCTGTTCGTCCTGGAAGATGCTCCGCCCCAGATTTGCGACGACCTGAAACAGCGCCGCTTTGCCATGTTGGACGTCCGGCCCGGTAAAGGCCGGTCCGATCCGAATCATTATCGGGATCAACCGATGATCCACCACCCCAGCAGAAGCAGCGTCGTCAGCAAGGCAAAGGGGCCTGCCCAGCGCGACAGGCGCTGTATGGCGGCCTCTATTTGCTCTTGCGGAAAATGCCACCGGGAATGCGGGCCTTCGCCATCCATGCTCTCCCGATGCACAGGATCGTGCCGAGGCGCGGAGGGAGCCGTGTTGGCGCTGCTGCCCTTGTCCTGCGGTTGGGGAGAAAGGTCGATCATTTTCCGGTCCTGGTCATCCCGATGCGACCTGCCGACAGGATAGCTCGCTTCGTCGAAAAGGAAAGCGAATTCCGGGCCAGGACTGAGCGAATGCGTCCGCCCTGGATCATTCCACTGAACTCTTGGATGAAATGCAGGCCTCGACTATCCTGTCTTTCATGAAACAGGACCGACAGATCGATGCCGTCGATCGAAAGATCATCGCGGCGTTGCAGGAAGATGCGACGCTCAGCCATGCCGAACTGGCTGAAAGGGTTGGGGCCTCCAGCGCTTCCTGCTGGCGCCGGATCAAGGCGCTGGAGGCTGCGGGCATACTCGCGGCCACAGTCAGGCTGGTCGATCCGGAAAAGGTCGGGCGCGGCGTCAACGTCCTCTGCAACATCCGCATGCGCAGCCACGCGCAGGAAGCCCGTCGTGCGTTCGAGCAGTTCGTGGAAAGCCGACCGGAAATCGTCGAATGCTTTTCGATGTCGGGGGAATGGGACTATCTGATACGTGTCGTGGTGGCGGATGTGGCGGACTATAACCGCTTCCTGATGATGACCTTGCTGGGCCATCCCTCGGTGGCGGGGGCCGCCTCCCACTTCGCGCTGTCCATGACGAAGTTCACCACCGCCCTCCCGGTCTAACCTGTTCCTCCCATCATCGATGGGGAGGGGAACCAGCCAAAGGCTGGCGGAGGGGGCGCCCAAAGGGCGCGGCGACGCCCGCGACCAAAACAGCGCAATCCGTTATGTTGAAGATTATTCGGTGGACGCGCTTTTTTGGTGGACGCACTAGGGCTCGAACCTAGGACCCGCTGATTAAGAGTCAGCTGCTCTACCAACTGAGCTATGCGTCCACGCCCGCTTTCGGCTTGTGCCTTCATGCCGGGAATTTGGTGGACGCACTAGGGCTCGAACCTAGGACCCGCTGATTAAGAGTCAGCTGCTCTACCAACTGAGCTATGCGTCCACATCCGCTTTCGGCTTGTCCCCAATGGGCCGTCGCCTTGGCGTGGGCGGGCTGTTAGCAGTCGCATCGGACTTTGCAAACAGGAAATCGCGCCCGCCGGCAAATTTTTGCGGGCAGGCGCCCTTTCATCCCCAGCTTCCCGGACGGCTGCGCCGCCGGCCCGATCGTTCGATGGCCATGATGATGCCGACGCACAGCATCACCGTCAGCATCGACGATCCGCCATAGGACATGAAGGGCAGGGGAATGCCCACCACGGGCGCCAAGCCCATCACCATCATCAGGTTGATCGCGACATAGAAGAAGATCGTCGTGGTCAGCCCCGCCGCCACCAGCCGCGCATATTTGTCCTGCGCGCGGAGCGATACGCCGATCCCCCAGCGGAACAGCAGCATGAAGGCGCCGATCAGCAGCACGCCGCCCATCAGACCCCATTCCTCCGCCATGGTGGCGAAAACGAAGTCGGTATGCCCCTCCGGCAGATAATCCAGATGGCTCTGCGTGCCCTTGAGGAAGCCCTTGCCGAAAATTCCTCCGGATCCGATGGCGATCTTCGACTGGCTGATGTGATAGCCAGCGCCCAGCGGATCGCTTTCAGGGTCGAGGAAGATGAGGACGCGGTTCTTCTGGTAATCGTGCAGGAAGCTGAAGGCGATGGGGACGATGGCGGCCAGCGTCAGACCCGACCCCACGAACAGCCGCAGCGGCAGGCCGGCGAGGAACATCACCGTCACCCCGCCCGCCGCGATCATGGTCGCGGTGCCGAGGTCGGGTTGCACCAGCACCAGCGCCCAGGGCACGCCGATCAGCACCAGCGCGGGCCAGATGGCGTTCCAGCGCCTGATCTCGCCCACGGGCAGCAGCGCGTAGAAGCGCGCCACGGCGAGCACGATTACCGGCTTCATGAATTCGGAGGGCTGCAATTGCATGAAGCCCAGGTTGATCCATCGCTGGCTGCCTCCCGCCACCCCGCCGATCAGTTCGACCAGGAACAGGGCTGTCAGCACGACGCCATAGGCCGGGAAGGCGAAGCGGGCGAAGGTTTCCAGCGGTATCCTGCTCAGCACCAGGGCCATGCCCGAAAAGATGGCGAAGCGAACGGCCTGGTTTATCGCCCAGGGCGTGATGCTGCCTCCCGCCGCGCTGTAGAGCACCAATGTCCCGAAGCCGGCGATGGCGAGCAATATGCCCAGCACGCGCCAGGGGAATTGGGTCAGGGGCTCTGGGACGATGCTCATGGCGCGCTGTCCGCCGGAGGAGGGGCGTCGTCCGCTTCCGGAGCCGGTGCCGTGGCGGCGGCGGTCGCCGCGGTCGCGCTATTGCCCTCGGCCGCGTTCATCGCATTGGCGGCTTCGGGCGGCGGGACTTCGCCCTTCTCTATGGCCTTTGCCAGCCTGTAGGCCGCCATCTGCCGCGCCATCCGTTCGGCGGGCGGGCCGCCCCAGTCCTTTTCGATGGTCTCCAGCTTCTCCATCGCCTTGGCCTGGTCGAACAGATAGGTCATGGTGTCCGCCGCGATCATCGGCGCGTCCTCGATCCGGTTGACGTGGCCGCCATGCTCAATGATGCAGGCAATGGCATAGCGCGGATTGTCGAACGGCGCGAAACCCTGGAACAGCGCGTGGTCGCGCAGCTTGAAGGGCAGGGATGCGTTGCTGCGCACGCCGCCGCCGCGTTCCGCCATGGTGATGCGGCGAACCTGCGCCGTGCCGGTCTTGCCCGCCATCATCACGCCGGGCAGCGGGATGCGCGCCGCGCCGCCCGTGCCGCCGCCGTTCACCACCGCGCTCATGGCGTCGCGGATGGTCACCAGATGCTCCTCATTCACGCCCACGGATGCAGGCGCGGGTCGCTGCGCGCCGAAGATGAAGTTGGGCATCAACTGCCGGCCAGTCGCCAGCCGCGCCGCCATCACCGCCATCTGCAACGGGTTGATGAGCATATAGCCCTGACCGATAGTCGCGTTGACCGTGTCGTAGACCTGCCATTTCTGGTTGTATTTCTTCAGCTTCCACGCCGGGTCCGGCACCGTGCCGAAACTCTGGCTGGGGAAGGGCAGGGCGAATTTCTGTCCCATGCCCACGCGCCGGGCCATGCTGGCGATGCGATCCATGCCGATCCGCTGCGCCATCTGGTAGAAATAGATGTCGCAACTCTGCGCGATGGCGCCGCGCATGTTGAGCGAGCCATGGCCGCGCCGCTTGTGGCAGTGGAACAGCGTGTTCCCGACCCGGATCGCGCCCGCGCAGCTCACCGTCTCCATCGGCGAGACGCCCGCCTCCAGCAGCGCGAGCGCCACCATGGGCTTCACCGTCGAACCCGGCGGGTAAAGCCCCTGCAACGTCTTGTTGCGCAACGGCACATGGTCGTCCTTCGACAGCATGTCCCATTCCAGATGGCTGATGCCGTCGGAAAAGCTGTTGGGATCGAAACTGGGCATCGACGCCATGGTCAGCACATCGCCATTATGGCAGTCGATCACCACCACCGACCCGCTCTGCGTCGCCAGCCGCCGCCCGGCATATTCCTGAAGGCCCGCGTCGATGGTCAGCTTGATCGCATTGCCCGGCGTGTCGGGCCGGGTGGTGAGTTCCCGCACGATCTTGCCCCGCGCCGTCACCTCCACGCGCTTCGCGCCCGGCTTGCCGGTAAGTTCCCTGTCGAAGGACCGCTCCAGCCCGTCCTTGCCGACCTTGAAGCCGGGCGTGATCAGCAGCGGGTCTTTCCGCTCCTCATAATCCTTGGCCGACGCCGCGCCGACATAGCCCAGCAGATGCCCGACCGTCGCCCCGGCGGGATAGTTGCGCGAAAAGCCCTGGCTGGGCGCCACGCCCGGCAGGTCGGGCAGCCGCACGCTCACCGCCGCAAATTGGTCGTAGGTCAGCTTCTCCGCCACCTGCACCGGGCGAAATCCCGCCGACTTGTCCAGCTCCTCCCTGATCCGCTCCACCTCGTCATCGCCCAGCGCCAGCAGATGGGCCAGGCTGCGGATGGTATTTTCCGCATCCGTCACCCGCTCCGGGATCAGGTCGACGCGGAAATCGGTGCGGTTGTTCGCCAGCGGCCGCCCGTTGCGGTCGATGATCCACCCCCGCCGCGGCGGAATCAGCGTCAGATTGACCCGATTGCTTTCCGACAGGAGGTTGTATTTCTCATTCTCCGCCACGCTGATCCAGCCCATCCGCCCGACCAGCAGCGCCCCGATCGCCCCCTGCAACCCGCCCACCACCATCGCCCGGCGCGTGAAGGTGAAGGACAGGGATGCTTCGGTGACGGTCTTCTTCTTGAGCAGGGGCAGCTTCATGCCATCACGCGCCAGCGGTCAATCCGGGCGCATTGCCGGACGACGAAGGGAAAGAGCAGGACCGTCCAGACCATTTGCGGCGCGACCAACAGCAGCTTGATGTCTCCTCCGCCGGTGATCCGCGCGAAGAAGACGCCGCCGGCGATGCAGAAGATAATCGCGAAGGTCGCGATTAACCAGTCCTGCCGATAGCTGCGCCAGACCATGCGATGTTCGACGGCGTCGATGCCGATCAGCGTGACGGTCCACAGGCACATGGCCGAACCGATGGGCTGGCCGCTGGCGATGTCGTCGAACAGGCCGAGCGGCACGCCGATCCAGGTGCGCCACAATTCCGGGCGCAGCAGCCGCCAGGACAGCAGCAGCAGCAGGCCGAAGGGCGGCATCACCGGCGATTGCGCGATCACCGGCAGCGTCGTCGCCAGCGATCCCAGCATCACCGTGATGACCGGCGTTCCCGCCAGCCGAAATCGCGAAGGATGACGGCCAAGGCGCGGCACATGCTGCAAATGGGGATCGATCATGGCGTGGCCGAATTCTGCGCGGCATCGGGTTCGACCGGAGCGAGTTGGCCATTGCCCTCCGGCCGGGTCACGGCCTCCTCGAAGGAGCGCTCCACCACCACCGCATCGACCCTCGACGGGTTGGCCAGCGGCACGCCATAGGCGATTTCGCCCGCGATGCGCACGATCACCGCCACGGGAATATTCGGCTGATAGACCCCGCCGACGCCGGAGGTGACGAGCAGGTCGCCAGGCTTGAACGGATTGCGCCCCGCCGCCAGAGCGCGGATCTCCAGCGTGCCGTCGCCAAGGCCCGTCGAAATGGCGGGCACGCTGTCATTGGCCCGTCGCACCGGCACGATATTGCTGGTGTCGGTCAGCAGCAGCACCTCCGCGGTATTGGGCGTGGTCGTATGGATGCGCCCGATCAGCCCTTCCGGAGCGCGCACCGGCATGCCCGGCCGCACCCCCTGCCAGCGCCCCGCATTCAGCCGCGCCAGCCGTCGCGTGCTGGTGGAGGAGGAGGCGATCAGCCGCGCCGTCAGCAATTCGCTGCCGTCATCCTCGACCAGCTTGAGCAGCTTCTTCAGGCGCAGATTTTCCTGCGCCACCGCCTTCGCCTCTATGATGCGGTTGCGGTCCGCCTCGACCTGCCGCCGCAGCGCCACATTCTGCGACCCGGCGCGCCAATAGCTGGCCAGCACCTCGTCGATGGAGGCGACCCCGCTCACCATATTCTTCATCGTGACGGAGGCCGGGCGCGTGATTTCCGCCGTCGCGATGCGGATCGCGGCGAATCCGGTCGGATCGAAAATGGCGACAACCACCAGAAGCAGGCCGACGGCGGCGCCCGTCATCGCCACCACATAGCTGGCGAAGAGGCTATATTGCGCCTTCCGGTTGTGTCCGGGACGTCGGCTGGGTGGCCGCGCCATCCACTTGCCCCCTTAAGCGGTCTGGAGAACGCCCCGGAATATCGGGTCTTCCATCGCCCGGCCGGTGCCGATGGCGACGCAGGTCAGCGGATCTTCGGCGATGGTGACGGGCAGGCCGGTCTCGTCGCGCAGCTCGTCGTCCAGCCCCTTCAGCAGCGCGCCGCCGCCGGTCAGGACGATGCCCTGATCGACAATGTCCGCCGCCAGTTCCGGCGCGGTATTCTCCAGCGCGATGCGAACGCCCTCCACGATGGTGCTGATCGGCTCCGCGAGAGCGTCGGCGATCTGGCCCTGATTGATGGAGATTTCCTTGGGCACCCCGTTCACCAGGTCGCGGCCCTTGATATGGATCGTCTCGCCCACGCCGTCTTCGGGCGGCTGGGCGACGCCGAACTGCTTCTTGATCCGCTCGGCGGTCGCTTCGCCGATCAGCAGATTATGATGACGGCGCACGAAGGAGACGATGGCCTCGTCCATCTTGTCGCCGCCGACGCGCACCGAAGTGGTATAGGCCAGCCCGCGCAGCGAAAGCACCGCGACCTCGGTCGTGCCGCCGCCGATATCGACCACCATCGACCCGATCGGCTCCGTCACCGGCATGTCGGCGCCAATCGCGGCGGCCATCGGCTCCTCGATCAGAAAGACCTGCGAAGCGCCCGCATTGCTGGCCGCATCGCGAATCGCGCGGCGCTCCACGCTGGTCGACCCCGAAGGCACGCAGATCACGATTTCCGGGAAGCGCCAGGGCCGCGACTTGCCGCCATGCACCTTGGTGATGAAATGCTTGATCATCTGCTCCGCGACGTCGATGTCCGCGATCACGCCGTCGCGCAGCGGCCGGATGGCTTCGATCGAATCGGGCGTCTTGCCCATCATCAGCTTGGCGTCGTCGCCGACCGCCTTCACCCGCTTCACGCCGTTCAGCGTCTCGACCGCCACCACCGAAGGTTCGTTGAGCACGATGCCGCGCCCCCGCACATAGACCACGGTGTTCGCCGTGCCGAGGTCGATGGCCATGTCCTGGGAGGAGAGTTTGAAAAGTCGCGAGAAGATCGACATGCCTGTTCCTGTTCAGCCCACCCCCCCGGCGAAGCGAACCGGGACAGTCGGAAAGTTCGCCCCACGTTCCACCCGCCCCCTGGGTCAACCGAAATTTTCTTGAGGCTTGTGTCTCGCGGAAAGCGCTCGCTTGGGCTAGTCACTAATCAATGTCAATACGCCGTCTGCCCGAACATCTGGTCAATCGCATCGCCGCGGGCGAAGTGGTCGAAAGGCCCGCCAGCGCGCTCAAGGAAATCGTTGAAAATGCGGTGGATGCCGGATCGCGCCGGATCGCCATCCGCATTTCCAACGGGGGCCTCGACCGGATCGAAGTCAGCGACGACGGCTGCGGCATGGATTCATCAGAAATCGCGCTGGCGCTGGAACGCCACGCCACCTCCAAACTGCCCGACGACGCCATCGAAAATGTTGCCACTCTCGGCTTCCGGGGCGAAGCCTTGCCCTCCATCGCCAGCGTGGCGCGCCTTTCCATCGACAGCCGCCCGGCGGGAAGCGACGGCTGGAACCGCACCGTCGACAATGGCGTGACGGTCAGCGAAGGCCCCGCCGCCCTGCCGCCCGGCACGCGGGTGACGGTGGAGCAACTGTTCGGGAAAGTCCCCGCCCGCCGCAAATTCCTGCGCTCGTCCAAGGCGGAATATGCCGCCTGCCTCGACGTCGTCCGCCGCCTCGCCATGGCGCATCCCGCCATCGCCTTCAGCATGGAACATGACGGCCGCCGGGTGCTGGGCGTGCAGGCGGGCGAAGCGCGGGAGGATCGCGTCGCCGCGCTGACCGACCGGGCGCTGGCGGACAATCACGTCATCGTCGCGCTGGAGCGGGAAGGGGTGCGCCTGTCCGGCGTGGCCTCGCTCCCCACCTATCATCGCGGCGTTGGCGACCACCAGTTCCTGTTCGTGAACGGCCGCCCGGTGCGCGACCGGCTGCTGGTCGGCGCGGTGCGCGGCGCCTATGCCGACATGCTGGCGCGGGACCGGCACCCGGTCGTCGCCCTGTTCCTGGACGTCCCGCCGCTGGAGGTCGACGTCAATGTCCACCCCGCCAAGACCGAGGTGCGCTTCCGCGATCCCGCGCTGATCCGGGGCATGATCGTGTCCGGCCTGCGCCGCGCCCTGGATGCGGAGGGTTTCCGCGCCGTCCAGCATGCCGACCCTGCCGGTCTCTCGGCATGGCGGTCCGAGCCCGTCTCCCCCACGCCCATCGGCGCCATGCCGATCTTCGAAGCCGCGGGCGCGCCCGTTCCCACCCATTCGATGGCCGAGCGCCGCTCGACCTTCCTCACCCCTCCGCCCCAGGCCCGCGCCGAACCCGCCGCCGCGCCCGCTCCTGAGGGAACCAGCTTCCCGCTGGGCGTCGCCAGGGGCCAGGTCGCCCGCACCTATATCGTTGCGGAGGCGGAGGACGGCCTCGTCATCGTCGACCAGCATGCCGCCCATGAACGGCTGACGCTGGAGAGGATGCGCCGCGCCATGGAAGGGCAGGGGGTCGCCGCCCAGGCGCTGCTGCTCCCCGAAGTGGTCGAACTGGACGAACCCGCCTGCGACCGCCTCGAAGCGCGGATCGCGGAACTCAAGGATTTCGGGCTGGAACTGGAACGCTTCGGCCCCGCCGCCATGCTGGTCCGCGCAACCCCGGCGATGCTGGGGCAGGGCGACGTGCAGGGATTGGTCTCCGACCTTGCCGACGACCTCGCCGCCTATGACAGCGCCCTTTCCCTTAAGGAGCGCCTCGATCTCGTCGCCGCCACCATGGCCTGCCACGGCTCCGTCCGCGCAGGCCGGATATTGAGCGTCGCGGAAATGAACGCCCTGCTCCGCGAAATGGAGATCACCCCCCGCAGCGGCCAATGCAACCACGGCCGCCCCACCTGGGTGAAGCTGGGCCATGGCGACATAGAAAAGCTGTTCGGAAGGAAATAGGATGACGCGCTTGGCCGTTCGGAGCATCGCGCCGAAAAGCGGGGACCGGCTTTCCGCTCACCCTTGCTCCAGGAGGGCATCGATGAAGCGGCTCCTTTTCCTGCTGGCCTTCCTTCCCTCAGGCGCCGTGGCCGCTCCCGACCCGTGCGCCAGCGCGCCACCCCTGGCCGAACCCTGGACAAGCTGGACCCAAAGCGGCTCCGTCATGGCGGGCGCCACCCTTTCCTCCGCGCCCCGCATCATCCTCGGTAAGCCCGTCACCGCAACGCTGCGGCCGACTCCGCAGGTCCAGTTCGCCGTTCCGCCCGGCAAGTCCGTCCCCAAAAGCCATGCCGGCCTCTTCACCCTGGCCGTCAAGGATGCGGCGCGCATCGGCATAGCGCTGTCCGCCGCCGCCTGGGTGGATGCCGCCACCGGCGCCACCGCCCTGGCCTCCGCAGCCCATGAACATGGCCCGCGCTGCTCCGGCATCCGGAAGATCGTGTGGTTCGACCTGCCGCCCGGCCTTCATGCCATACAAATTGCCGGAGCGCTCAATCCCTCGATCCGGATCATGGCGGCCGACGCCCGCGCCAATCAGCCGCTGCCGCGCTGAATTC
Source organism: Sphingobium sp. HDIP04 (assembly GCF_000445085.1). Taxonomy (NCBI): domain Bacteria; kingdom Pseudomonadati; phylum Pseudomonadota; class Alphaproteobacteria; order Sphingomonadales; family Sphingobiaceae; genus Sphingobium; species Sphingobium sp. HDIP04. Next base: position 87,105 of record NZ_ATDO01000077.1, read on the forward strand.
AGGCCGGTCGCGTCCGGAACATCACGATGGGGACCATCGACAGCACCTTTTCGTTGTGCTGGTTCCACATGATGACCTGCGACTTGACGATGCCCATTTCGGGCCTGCTGCGGGATGCCTTCTTCTCGATCACCTTCGAAGTCCCACGCAGCGTATCCCCGGCATGCACCGGATTGAGCCAGCGCAGTTCATCCACGCCAATGGCCCCCAGGGCCGCCGGACGAGGGCCAGGCCTTGTCTCCCAAGCCGCGAGCATCATCTTCATCGATAGGGCCGTGGTATGCCAGCCGCTGGAGGAAAGCGTGCCGAAATGAGTGGCCGCCGCTCCCTCGTCCGAAAGGTGGAAGGGCTGGGGGTCGAATTCGCGGGCGAAGGCGATGATTTCCTCCCGGCTGATGGTGAGCGGGCCGAACTCGATCCCGTTTCCCACCGCCATGTCTTCGAAATAGATGACCTCGCTCATAGCCGTTCCTTCTTCCAATGAGCAGGAACCTAGTTTCCGTTTACGAAAACGTCAACGCTTGACCAACCCCGCCAGCATGGCCGGATCGCCATCGCCGGGCAAAGGAGGGACACCCAGCAGCCGCGCCAGCAATGGATATACGTCGACATTGGCCAAGTCCGCTGGAGGCTGAAATCCCGTGTCGAAGGCTGGGCCGTTCGCGATGAACAGCGCCTGCATCTCCGCAGCCCGGTCGTCCCAGCCATGATCGCCGCCGAAGAACGGCCTGGCGGGGGCGCTGGGCTGGATGAGCCAGCCGGTTTCGGCAAGGCAGAAATAGGGCGGGATGCGCCTGTGCGCGCCATAATGGAAGCGGGTCGGAATGGCGCCCTTCCGCCAGCATTGCATATGGGGGTGGGGTTTGAGCAGCGCGGATTCCAGCGCCGCCTCACGCCCCGGCTGCGCGGCCAGGCTGGCGTAGGGGCCGCTCTCTGCAATGCGGTAATCGGCCGGGCTTGCCATCTGGTCCAGCGCTATCACTCGCTCGCTCGATTTCTCCGCCATGCCGTGGTCGGACAGGATGATGAGGTTCGCCGGCTGCTTCATTGCCCTCAGCCCCTCGACCAGCAGGCCGATCTCGCCATCGACCTGCGCCACCGCCCGTGTCGTTTCCGCCGCGTCCGGCCCGGCGGCATGGCCCGCCATGTCCACCGCGTCGAAATAGAGCGTCAGGAAGCGCGGGCGGATCGCCGCCGGCCGCCGCAGCAGGTCCAGCACGCCATTCACCCGCTGCGTTCCGGAAATGGCCTGGTTGAACTGCGCCCAGTCGCTGGGCCGCGTGCCGCCGCTGATCCTGTGCGGCCACTCCGCCGCTTCCGTCCCGCCCCAGGCGACGTTCGATCCCGGCCAGAACAATGTGCCGGTCCGCACGCCCGCTTTCTCCGCCGTCACCCAGATCGGCTCGGCCTCGTTCCACCAGAAGGGGTCGTCGGTCGCCATGGCGAAGGTTTCGCCGGGTCTGGCTCCATCCTCCATCCTGTTCGCGACGATGCCGCTGCGGTCGGGACGGGCTCCGGTCACGATGGCCCAATGATTGGGGAAGGTCTTGGTCGGGAAGGAAGGGCGCATCGACGCTTCGACCCCGGCGGCGGCCAGCCCGGACAGATGGGGCGTCACGCCCCGTTTCAGATAGTCCGGGCGAAAACCGTCGATGGATACCAATATCGTGACCGGCTCCCGTTGCTCGGCCAGTGCGGAAGTGAACGCCGGTCGCTCGTCCGATCGCGCGCAGCCGCCAAGCACCAGAAGGAGAAGGCCCAAGAAGGAAAAGCGACGGAAAAACATGCGCCTGCCTTAGCAGACCGACCATGACGGTAAAGTGACGAGCGGCCTATGCCCCGCCGACATAGGGCGCCATCGCCATCCAGGCGCTCCGTTTCGCCTCCCGCGACATGCTGGCGAAAGCGCCGCTGGAGGAGGGAAGGTCGATCAGCGTCAGGCCCGGTCGCATTCCGATCTGCCTTCGCCCGTGCAAAGCCGCCGTCTTGCCGTTGAAGGCCACCGCCTCCAGCGCGGGCAGCCGATCCACGAAGGCCGACAGGTTGCGCAACTCCGCGCCGCGGATCGCGCTGTCCAGGCTGCCTTCCCGATCCGCGCTCTCGATCACGTCCCACAGGCCCACGGCCCTCGCCTTCAGCCGCTTCAACCGCATCGCATAGGGCCGGCCGCGCAGATCCTCGCCCAGGACATCGCCCATCAGCGCCCAGAAGGCGTTGCCGCGATGCGCATAATATTCGCCCTGCCTGATCGATGCGTCGCCCGGCAGGCTGCCCAGAATCAGCAGCCGCGTCCCTTCATCGACGCTGGGAGGAAAGGCGGCCTTGCGCCGCGCGGGCATCTGTCCCGGTCGCAGCATCAGCCCTCAGACGTTGAACCGGAACAGCATGATGTCGCCATCCTGCGTCACATATTCCTTGCCTTCGGAACGCCACTTGCCTGCTTCCTTGGCCCCGGCCTCTCCATTATATTGGACATAATCGGCATAGGCCATGGTTTCCGCCCGGATGAAGCCCTTTTCGAAATCGGTATGGATCGCGCCCGCCGCCTGGGGCGCCTTCGAACCCTTGGCCACGGTCCAGGCGCGCGCCTCCTTCGGTCCGACGGTGAAGAAGGTGATGAGGCCCAGCAGCTCGTATCCGGCGCGGATGATGCGGGCGAGGCCCGCTTCCTCCAGTCCGAGAGCCTCCAGATATTCCGCCCGCTCTTCGACCGGCATGGTGATGAGTTCGGCTTCGATGGCGGCCGAAACGATCACCGCCTTCGCGCCCTCCGCCGCCGCCTTTTCGAACACGCGGGCCGAATGGGCGTTGCCCTCCGCCGCGCTTTCCTCCTCGACATTGCAGACATAGAGGACGGGCTTTGCCGTCAGCAATTGCGCCTGGCGGAAGATGCGCTCCTCCTCGTCGTCGCCCGGCCGGGTCAGCCGCGCCGGCTTGCCCTCGCGCAGCAGGTCCAGCGCCTTGCCCAGCACGGATGCTGCGGCCTTCGCCTCCTTGTCGCCCTGCGCCGCCTTCTTGGCGAAGTTCGGCACGCGCTTTTCCAGGGATTCGAGGTCCGCCAGCATCAGCTCGGTCTCGACCGTCTCCGCGTCGGCAATGGGATCGACCTTGCCCTCGACATGGGTGATGTCGTCATCCTCGAAGCAGCGCAGCACATGGACGATGGCGTCCACTTCGCGGATGTTCGCCAGGAACTGGTTGCCCAGGCCCTCGCCCTTCGACGCGCCGCGCACCAGACCGGCAATGTCGACGAAGGCAAGCTGCGTTTCGATGATCTTGGCCGAACCGCCGATCCTGGCGATGGTCTGAAGGCGCTGGTCGGGCACGGCGACCTGCCCGACATTGGGTTCGATGGTGCAGAAGGGATAGTTCGCCGCCTGCGCCGCCTGCGTTTCCGTCAGCGCATTGAAGAGGGTGGACTTGCCCACATTGGGAAGCCCGACGATACCGCAACGAAAACCCATGATACTGCCTTCACGTCAAATCCGATTGGCCGCGCCGATAGCGCTTTCCCGGCGGCTTGGCCAGAGTCCGTGCGGTCTCAATGACGGAAGAAGAGCGTGATGGAGGCGACATGGTTGACGCGCGCATTGCCGCCGCGCTGGTCTATCCACTGGTTGAGATAGCCGATTTCCGCCGCCGACGCGCCGCCCAGCCCGATCTCCGCCCCGATGAAGCTGCGCAACTGATCGAACCCGCCCTTCGCGCCCCAATCGGTGCTGTTGAGCGCCACGAAGCCCTCGCCATAGACGAGAGCGCTCACCGCCTTGCCGCCCAACGGCTTTTCGTAGCGCAGCATCTCCCGCAGGCGCCAGCCCATGTCGTCGCCGTCGGAACGCCAGCGCTGCTCCAGTCGCGTGCGCGAGGAAAGCTCGCCGCCCCACGGCTTGCCGATGGCCCAATTGACTTGCTGGAAGCCGCGCTCCTCATTCACGTCGCGCCCATCCTTGACCGGCAGCGCGACATGGGCATAGCCTTGGTAGACGGTGACGCTGGAGGACAGCTTCCAGCCCAGGCCGCCGCGCAGAATGGTCTGATCGGCCCGCGACACCCCGTCCCCGATGCGCGGCTGGATCTCCGCGAAATAGACGAGATCGCCGGACACCGGCCCCATGGCGGTGAGGTTCAGCCAGAACTGCTCATCCTCCGTGGTCCGGGCGTGGGCGGGGGCGACGATGGCGATCAGCGCACAGAAGAGAATAGCGAACAGGCGACGCATCACGTCCTCTTAAAAAAAGCGCGCCGCTCTTGATGATGGTGCTCCTCAAGGCAGGGGCCCAGTTCAGACGGTTATTCGTCTTCCAAATGGCCGGACTGGGCTCCTGCCTTCGCAGGAGCGCGAAGGGCGTCGGTCAATCGCCCGCCCTTTAGCGCGCCCTTATTTCCGGTCCATTTCCGCATGGTAAGCTTTGGCAACCAGCCTCAAGTGATCACGCTCGGCCGATCCATCCCGGTAAAGCCGGTAATATCCGCCATTTCCTGCGCAGCCTTGACCAGCGGCGCGAGCGCTTCGCCCGTCTCCAGCCCCAGATCGCCGTCCTTGGCCACATAGCGCTCGATATAGACGCGCAGGGTCGCCCCCTCCGTGCCCGTCCCCGAAAGGCGGAACACCACCCGCGACCCGTCCTCGAACAGCACGCGCACGCCCTGGTTGCGGCTGACGGACTGGTCTGTTGGATCGCTATAGGCGAAATCGTCGGCGGCCTTCACCGCGCCGCCGCTGTTCGTGGTGCCCGGCAGCGCCTCCAGCCCGCCTCGCAGCGCCGCCATCAGCGCATCGGCCCTGTCCTTGGCAATCCCCTCATAATCATGCCGCGCATAATAGTTGCGGCCATAGGTGGCCCAATGTTCGGCCATGACCTGCGCGACGCTCTGCCGCCGGACGGCCAGAATGTTGAGCCACAGCAGCACCGCCCAGATGCCGTCCTTCTCCCGCACATGGTCGGAACCCGTGCCCGCGCTTTCCTCGCCGCAGATGGTGGCCATGCCGGCGTCCAGCAGATTGCCAAAGAATTTCCATCCCGTCGGCGTCTCATGCAGCGGAATGCCCAGCTTCTCCGCCACGCGATCGGCCGCGCCGCTGGTCGGCATCGACCGCGCAATGCCCCTGAGGCCCGCCGCATAGCCCGGCGCCAGATGCGCATTGGCCGCCAGCACCGCCAGCGAATCCGAAGGCGTGACGTAACAATGTCGCCCGATGATCAGGTTGCGGTCGCCATCGCCATCCGAAGCCGCGCCGAAATCCGGCGCGTCCGGCGCCATCATCCGGTCGTACAGTTCCCTGGCGTGAACCAGATTGGGATCGGGGTGATGATGGCCGAAGTCGGGCAGGGGGGTGGCGTTGCGCACGGTGCCCGCAGACGCGCCGAGCCGCTTCTCGAAAATCTCGACCGCATAGGGGCCTGTCACCGCGCTCATCGAATCGAAGGAGAGGGTGAAGCCGTCCGCGATCATCGCCCGGATCGCGGCGAAGTCGAACAGCGTCTCCATCAGTTCGGCATAGCCCGCGACGGGATCGACCACCTCTACGGTCATGCCGCCCAGGGTTGTGCTGCCCAGCGCGTCGATGTCGACATCGCCTGCTTCCAATATGCGATAGCTGTCGATGGAGAGGGTCCGCGCATGAATGGCGTCCGTCACCTTTTCCGGCGCCGGGCCGCCGTTCGAGACATTATATTTTATCCCGAAATCCTCGTCCGGCCCGCCCGGATTGTGGCTGGCCGACAGCACCAGCCCGCCAAAGGCGCCCGACGAACGGATCAGGTGCGATGCGGCGGGGGTGGAGAGGATGCCCCCGCGCCCCACCAGCACCCGGCCGAAGCCGTTGGCCGCCGCCATCTTCAAGACGATCTGGATGACATCGCGGTTGAGATAGCGACCGTCGCCGCCGACCACCAGCGTCTCGCCCTCGAACCCTTCCAGGCTGTCGAACACCGACTGGACGAAATTTTCCGCATAATGGGGCTGCTGGAAGACCCGCACCTTCTTGCGGAGGCCGGACGTGCCTGGCTTCTGGTCGTTGAAAGGCTTTGTCGCGACGGTCTGTATCACCCGGATCCCCTTGGAAAGTGGAAAGTCAGGCCTGCTTTATGGCGTGCGACTGCGACGGTCCGCAATCCACCCTGGCCATTTCACCGCGAGCGCAGGGCGGACGGACGCGCATTCCCGCCTTGCCGGCAGGCGCATGCCCGGAAACGCCGATGACCCTGGAACGCGTGGAATGGAACCGGGAGGAATATGCCGTGCTCCCGCGAAGGCGCATGAGAAGCTGGTTCAGGCGACACGATGACATGCAGATGGGGGACTGTGCTCCTGCCTGCGCAGGAGCATGGTGCGCTTAATGTCCCCCGGTCAATTCCAACACGCCCTGAACCGCTGCGTCGGCCCTAATCCGCCAGCCGTAGGGCCACCTCGTTCATGAACCGCGCGTCGTCTCCCCTGGCGAGCCATTCCGCCTCCGCTCCGATCGCGCCCAGCATGTCGGCCAGCGCGTCCATCTCGCTCTTGTGATAATTGCCCAGCACATAGCCGTGCACCCGGTCCTTGTGCCCCGGATGGCCGATGCCGATCCTCACCCGGCGAAACTCCGCCCCGATATGCGCATCGGTCGAACGAAGGCCGTTATGCCCCGCATTGCCGCCGCCGCGCTTCACCTTGACCTTCATCGGCGCAAGGTCGAGCTCGTCGTGAAAGACCGTCACGTCCTGCGGCGCGAGCTTGTAGAAGCGCATCGCTTCCCCCACCGAGCGGCCGCTTTCGTTCATGAAGGTCGCGGGCTTCAGCAGGACGATCTTCTCCGTCCCGATCCGCCCTTCCTGCACCCAGCCCTGAAACTGCTTCTTCGGCGGAGGGAAGCGATGCATGTCCGCGATCAGGTCGACCGCCATGAAGCCGACATTATGCCGGTTCATCGCATATTGGGTTCCGGGATTGCCCAGGCCCACCCAGATCTGCATCGCGTCAAACTCCCGATAAGCAAACCCCCGTTCGCCCTGAGCCTGTCGAACGCCCCCGCTTCTTCGAAAAGAGCGGGGCTTCGACAAGCTCAGCCCGAACGGGGGTTGAGCGAACCGATAAAAGGGCCAGCCAGACTAAGGGTTTATTCGCCCTGAGCCGGGGTCTCGTTGTCGCCTTCGGCACTCTTCAGGGCCGAAGGGGCGACGATGGTCGCGACGGTGAAGTCGGTCTCGTCATGGGCGGCCTTGGCGCCCTTGGGCAGCTTCACGGCGCCGATGTGGATCGAATCGCCGACGTCCAGCCCGGCCAGGTCGATGACGACATCGTCCGGAATCTCGGCCGCATCGACGATCAGTTCGATCTCATGCGCGACGATGTTGAGCACGCCGCCCTTCTTCAGGCCCGGCGAGGCGTCTTCATTCTTGAAGATCACAGGCACGTTGACATGGACGGTGGCATGTTCCGAAACGCGCAGGAAGTCGGCGTGCAGCGGACGGTCGGTCACGGGGTGGAAAGCCACATCCTTGGCGAGGGTGCGGACCTTCTTTCCGCCCACTTCGACGAAGACGACCGAATTGAAGAAATGGCCGGTGCCGAGCAGCTTGTTGAGGAGCTTTTCCTCGACATGGATCGACTGCGGTTCTTCATTGTTACCATAGATGACGGCGGGTACGCGGCCCTCGCGGCGGAGAGCGCGGGAGGCTCCCTTGCCTGCCCGATCGCGTGCCTCTGCCGACAGCGTAAGCTGCTCGCTCATTGCGTGTCTCCAAAAGCAAATTGATGTAAGCGCCCGCCACGCCTCCAGGGATGACCATGCCGGGACCGCGGCCCAATAGCAGAAAGGGGCGGGAAAGCAAGGGGCGGGAAGCGGGATGGGCGCTATTGCACCCGCGTCACCCTGTACCCGCCGGCCCGCAGCAGGTCGATCAGATTGTCCTTGCCCGCCAGATGCCCCGCGCCCACGGCGATGAGGGGGCGTCCCTTGAGCGCCCCCACCGACTTCACCCAGTCGCGGTTCCGCTCCACCAGCACCGCCTGCTCCACCACCGGATCGGGCGCCTCGCCCAGCCTGTCTTCCTGCGCCAGGGTGGCGACATCGCCCCTGATCCAGGCGGCGAGGATGCGGTCGTAAAGCCGCCGCATCTCCTTGGCCTCCCGCACCGTATCGACCAGCAGCCGCCGCTGCGCATCCGCGGGCAGCGTGTCGAAGGCGCGGAACTGCCGCTCCACCGTTTCCAGCCCGCTTATGGGCTTTCCCGCCTGTTCGAATGCGGCGATCAGCGCCGGTTCGACGCCATGATCCTGGCTGACGTGCAGGGCCTGCTGCGCCGCCGCCGAAAGCAGCATCGCCGCCGCCCAATCCTCATAGGCGGAGAGAGTTTGCGTATTGGCGCCGCCATTCTCGACGATCTCCTCCAGCGCCGCCTTGTCCCCTGCCGGAACGCGCGTCTCCAGCAGGGGCAGCCCCGGACTGCGCCCCATCCTCTCGAACTGCGCCAAAGTCCCGGCCTGGTCCCGTATCTCGGCCGATTCCAGCACCAGCCGGTCCGCCCGCCCGATGGCGTCCCCGATCGGCCCGGTCCGCCACGCCACGCCGTCCGGCAGCACATGGATGGTGCCGAACAGCCATCCGTCCATGCCTTTTCCCTCCACCCGCCAGAGCGCGGGCCCTCCACCGGGCGGGGGGGCAGGGGGGGTCTCCCCGCAAGCGACAATCAGGCATAGGGCGGCCAGCCCCAGCCAGCGCGCCAGGATGAGGATCATCCTATTGCTTCACCCGTGTTGAAGCGACGCCCATCGCCTTCAACTGGTCCTGCACGCTGCCCTTGCCCGCCAGATGCCCGGCGCCCACGGCGATGAACAGCGTGCCCGGCCTTTCGAGCCGCTGCCTGATCCACTTCGCCCAATTGGCGTTGCGCTGGATCAGCAGCACCTGGGCCAGTTCGGGCGTCGCCTCCAGCGACTCGTTCATCTCCGCCGCCAGCTTGTCCGGTTCCCCGCCCTGCCAGTGCGCGACCAGACTGGCGAACTCCCGGTCCATGTCCGGCAGGCCCTCAATGGTCGCGGTCAGGAACTTCACCTGCTGCTCCATCGGCAGGCCCGCGAAATAGCCTAGCTGCTGCTCCACCGTCTCCAGCGCGCCGACCTTCTTGCCCGAAGCCCTCGCCGCGGCGGTCAGCACCTTCTCCGCGCCCAGATCCGACTTGTATCCCAGCGCCTCCAGGGGCTTCACCGACAGCGCCATGCCGGCCATCCAGGGATTGAACATCTCGAACGCCTGCCACGGAAGCCCGTTCGCGCTCATCGCATCCTGATATTTGGCGCGGTCGTCCGCGCCCAGCCGGTCCGACAGCTTCACGCCGTCCCGCGCTAGCGCCGCGCCCGTCATGGTGGACGCCAGTCCATTGGGATCTTCCGGCTCGACGATCTCCAGCACCAGTTCGTCCGACTGCTCGAAGGCCGCCCTGACCCCGCCCTTGAACCAGTCTACCCCCGGCTTCATCACATGGACGGTGCCGAACAGATAGATGGTGGTGTCCGCATCCTTCACTTCCCACAAGGCGGGCGTCACATAGGCGGAACGCGCCGCCGCATCACGGGCTGAGGCGGGCTGCTCCAGCGCGCAGCCGCCAAGCAGCATCATGGCGGGGGCCAGCCAGCGGAAAGAGGGCCATCTCATCTGAATTGCGGGTCCGTTTCCTTAAGGGTTTTCTCTTCCATGCGGGCCACCGACCGTCAGGGCAAGCGGATTTACGGTCAAACGCGCCCTCTTTTCCTTGACCATGCGCCCTCGCTGCGCCAAGGCGCGCCGCAATCGACCGTCATTTTTAAGCCGTGATTTCTGGGGACCATCGGTGGCGACAAGCAAAGCGCTTTCCTTCCAGGATCTGATCCTGACCCTGCATGCCTATTGGGGACGGCAGGGCTGCGTGATCCTGCAACCCTATGACATGGAGGTAGGCGCGGGCACCTTCCACCCGGCGACCACGCTGCGCAGCCTCGGCCCCGACGCCTGGAACGCCGCCTATGTCCAGCCCAGCCGCCGCCCGACCGACGGCCGCTATGGCGAAAACCCCAATCGCCTCCAGCATTATTACCAATATCAGGTGATCATGAAGCCGTCCCCGGCCAACCTCCAGGAACTCTATCTGGGTTCGCTGGTGGAGATCGGCATCGATCCGCTGGTCCACGACATCCGCTTCGTCGAGGACGACTGGGAAAGCCCGACGCTCGGCGCCTGGGGCCTCGGCTGGGAAGTCTGGTGCGACGGCATGGAAGTCACCCAGTTCACCTATTTCCAGCAGATGGGCGGCTTCGACTGCAAGCCCGTCGCGGGCGAACTGACCTATGGCCTGGAACGCCTCGCCATGTATATCCAGGGCGTCGACAGCGTGTACGACCTGAAATTCAACGATGGCGGGCCGGATCGGCCTGCCGTCACCTATGGCGACGTCTTCCTGGAAAATGAGCGGCAGATGTCGAAATGGAATTTCGAGATTGCCGACACCGAAAAGCTGTTCAGCTGGTTCAGGGACGCCGAAGCCGAGTGCAAGGCCTCGCTGGAGGCAGGCGTCCCGCTCGCCGCCTATGACCAGGCGATCAAGGCGAGCCATGTCTTCAACCTGCTCCAGGCGCGCGGCGTCATCTCGGTGCAGGAACGCGCCAGCTATATCGGCCGCGTCCGCGATCTTGCCAAGGGCGCCTGCGAAAAGTGGATGGAAGTGAACGGGTGGGCCGCGTGATGGCGATAGTTTCAATGCCGTTCGCCCTGAGCTTGTCGAAGGGCTCCGCTGAGCCGCAGGCGAAGCGCCTTCACTTCGTTCAGGTCTGGGCTTCGACAGGCTCAGCCCGAACGGACGGGGATGTGATGTGATGACCGATTTCCTCCTCGAACTCCGCTGCGAAGAAATCCCGGCACGGATGCAATTGAAGGCTTCCGAAGACCTCGCCCGCCTCTTCACCGAGGAACTGGCGAAGTCCGGCCTGAAACCCGCAAGCATCGACAGCTTCGTCACGCCCCGCCGCCTGGCGCTGATCGCCCGCAACCTGCCGCTGGAAACCGCCGCCGTCAGCGAGGAGCATAAAGGCCCGCGCACCTCGGCGCCCGCGCAGGCGTTGGAAGGCTTCCTCCGCAAGACCGGCCTGACGCAAGACCAACTCGAAGACCGCGACGGCGTCTGGTTCGCCGTGATCAACAAGCCCGGCCGCGCCACTGCGCAGGTTCTGGCCGAAGCCATCCCGACCGTCATCCGCGCCTTCCCCTGGCCCAAGTCGATGCGCTGGGGCAAGGCATCCCAGACCACGGAAAGCCTCCGCTGGGTCCGCCCGCTGCAGGGGATCGTCGCGATCCTGGGCGAAGAACTGGTCGACATCGAAATCGAAGGCATCAAGTCGGGCTATGCCACGCTCGGCCACCGTTTCCACCATCCGGGCGAAATCACCATAGGCGGCGCGCACGACTATGCCGAAAAGCTGCGCGCCTGCCATGTGATCGCCAGCCACCAGGAACGCCAGTCGATCATAGAGGCGAAGGCCGCCGAAGCCGCCGCCGCCCATGGCTACACCGTGATCGAGGACAAGGGCCTCGTCGCGGAAAATGCGGGCCTGACCGAATGGCCGGTGCCGCTGCTGGGCGATTTCGACCCGGCTTTTCTTGAGGTGCCGCCTGAAGTTATCCAGCTAACCCTCCGTATAAACCAGAAATATTTTGTCCTGCGCGATACAAGCGGCAAGCTCGCCCCCGCCTTCATCTGCACCGCCAATATAGAGGCGAAGGACGGCGGCGCGGCCATCGTCGCGGGCAATCGCAAGGTTCTCGCCGCCCGCCTGTCCGACGCCCGCTTCTTCTGGGAACAGGACCGCAAGACGAAGCTGGAAGACCACGCGAAGAAGCTGGAACGCATCACCTTCCACGAAAAGCTCGGCACTGTGACGCGCAAGGTCAATCGCGTCGCGACAATCGCGGCCGACCGCATCCCCGAGCTGATCGGATGGTCGCAAGAGAAAGCGCGGAAAATGCAGCCGCTTTTGAAGCAGGCTGCTGAACTAGCAAAAGCTGACCTTGTTACTGAAATGGTTGGCGAGTTTCCCGAATTACAGGGAGTTATGGGCGGCTATTATGCCGAGGCCGAGGGGCTATCAGTATCCGCCGCTATTCGCGATCATTACAAGCCTGCCGGACAGAGCGATGATCTCCCCTCCGACGAGATTGGCACAGTTGTTTCGTTGGCTGATAAAGTCGATACTCTTTATTCATTCTTTTTAATTGATCAGAAGCCGACTGGCTCAAAGGATCCGTACGCGCTCCGTCGCGCAGCTTTGGGGCTCATTAGGCTGCTGGTAGACAATAATCTACGCGTATCACTTAGCGCGCTTTATAAAGCTTGCGATTGGGAACGCCTTTATCAATCCGACGGAGTAAACTACGCTGACCCAACGGATGACCTCGTTTCGTTCACCGTCGACCGCCTCAAGGTCCAGCAGAAGGAAGCAGGCGTCCGCCACGATCTGATCGATGCGGTGTTCGCGCTTGGCGGCGAGGACGACCTCGTTCGCCTGCTTGCCCGCGTTAAGGCGCTCCAGTCCTTCATTGCGACCGATGACGGAACCAATCTGCTTGCCGGATACAAGCGCGCCGCCAATATCCTGAAGAAGGAAGGCGTTGAAACCGCCGAGAAGGTCGAAATCTCCTACGCCCCCGAACAGGCGGAGGCCGATCTGATCGCCGCGCTCGATGCAGCCGAGCCTCGCGCCGCCGCCGCCGTCGCGGCGGAGGATTTTGAAGGGGCCATGGCCGCACTTGCAACATTGCGGGCGCCCATCGACGCCTTTTTCGAGACCGTTACCGTCAACGACGCCGATCAGGACAAGCGCGCCGCCCGGCTCGCGCTGTTGTCGCGGGTTCGGGACGCGGTTCACACGGTTGCCGATTTCTCGAAAATTACGGGCTAATACCGAAAGATAGGCCCGGAAAAGGGAAAATCAGTGAAATAGGACATCAATCATCGTAAAAGCGGGTGCGTTTGTCGCCCGCTTGTTGTTAAAGTTTTGTTGCATCGCACAATACACGGCAATCAGCAGGAGAGCCGCGATTATGTTGACAATGGAAGAGGCCAGCATGAGCACGACCGCGACCCGTTATGTCTATCGTTTCGGCGGCGGCGTCGATGATGGCGGCAAGGGCGACAAGAATCTCCTGGGGGGCAAGGGCGCCAATCTGGACGGCATGGCCGCCATCGGCCTGCCCGTGCCCCCTGGTTTCACCATCACGACCGAGATGTGCACCCGCTATTATACCGATGGCGGCGTCTATCCCGAAAGCCTGAAGGCGGAAGTCGCGAACGGCATCGCCCATATCGAGGGCGTCACCGGCAAGAAGTTCGGCGACAAGGCCGACCCGCTGCTGGTCTCCGTCCGTTCCGGCGCGCGCATTTCCATGCCCGGCATGATGGACACGGTCCTGAACCTCGGCCTCAACGATGAAACGGTGATCGGCCTCGCCGCCGCTTCGGGCGACGAGCGTTTCGCCTGGGACAGCTATCGCCGCTTCATCCAGATGTATTCGGACGTGGTGCTGGAACTCGACCATGGCGCGTTCGAGGAAGCGCTGGAAATCGCGAAGGAAGACCAGGGCTACACGCTCGACACGGAAATGACCGCCAACGACTGGAAGGCGCTCGTTACCGAATATAAAGGCCTGGTTTCAAAGCTTTGGAGCAAGCCCTTCCCGCAGGATGTGAACGACCAGCTTTGGGGCGCGATCAGCGCCGTCTTCGGTAGCTGGCAGGCCGACCGCGCCAAGGTCTATCGCCGCCTGAACTCGATCCCGCACGATTGGGGCACCGCCGTCAACGTGCAGGCGATGGTGTTCGGCAATATGGGCGACACGTCGGCCACCGGCGTGGCCTTCACCCGCGACCCCGCCACTGGCGAAAACGCCTATTATGGCGAATATCTGATCAACGCGCAGGGCGAAGACGTGGTGGCGGGCATCCGCACCCCGCAATATCTGACCAAGGCCGCGCGCGAGCGGGCAGGGGCCAAGCCGCTGTCGATGGAAGAGGCGATGCCGGAAACCTATGCCGAACTGGCGCGGGTGTTCCAGATCCTCGAAACCCATTATCGCGACATGCAGGACATCGAATTCACGGTGCAGCAGGGCAAGCTCTGGATGCTCCAGACCCGTTCCGGCAAGCGCACCGCCAAGGCCGCTCTCAAGATCGCGGTCGACATGGCCAATGAAGGCCTGATCACGGAGGAAGAAGCCGTCGCCCGCGTCGATCCCGCTGCGCTCGACCAGCTTCTGCACCCCACGCTCGATCCCAAGGCGCCCCGCGACGTGCTGACCAAGGGCCTGCCCGCCTCGCCGGGCGCGGCTTCGGGCGCCATCGTGTTCGATGCCGACACCGCCGAACGCTGCAACGAACTGGGCGATTCCGTCATCCTCGTCCGCGTTGAGACCAGCCCTGAAGACATTCACGGCATGCACGCGGCCAAGGGCATCCTGACCGCGCGCGGCGGCATGACCAGCCACGCCGCCGTGGTGGCGCGCGGCATGGGCCGCCCCTGCGTTTCCGGCGCGGGCAGCCTGTCCATCGACAATAATGCCAGGACGCTGCGCATCGAAGGCCGCACGCTGAAGGAAGGCGACATCCTCACCATCGACGGCTCGACCGGTGAAGTGATGGCGGGTGAAGTCCCGACCGTGCAGCCCGAACTGGCGGGCGACTTCGGCACGCTGATGGGCTGGGCCGACAAGGTCCGCCGCCTCAAGGTCCGCGCCAACGCCGAAACCCCGCTCGACTGCCAGACCGCCCGTGATTTCGGCGCGGAAGGCGTGGGTCTTTGCCGCACCGAACATATGTTCTTCGACGCGGCCCGCATCACCGCCGTGCGGGAGATGATCCTGGCCGACAGCGAAAAGGGCCGCCGCGTCGCGCTCGAAAAGCTGCTGCCGGAACAACGGGACGATTTCGCGCAGATCTTCATGGTGATGGCGGGCCTGCCCGTCACCATCCGCCTGCTCGACCCGCCGCTGCACGAATTCCTGCCCCATGGCGAAGCGGAGTTCGAGGAAGTGGCCAGGGCCGCGGGCGTCGGCGTGGAGGCGTTGAAGCGCCGCGCCGCCGAACTGCATGAATTCAACCCGATGCTGGGCCATCGCGGTTGCCGCCTGGGCGTCACCTATCCTGAAATCTACGAAATGCAGGCCCGCGCCATCTTCGAAGCCGCGCTGATCATCAAGCAGCGTTCGGGCGAAGCGCCGATCCCCGAAATCATGATCCCGCTCGTCGCGACGAAGAAGGAGCTGGAACTGATGAAGGCCATCGTCGACAGCGTGGCCAAGCAGGTGTTCGAGGAGCAGGGCGCGTCGGTCGACTATCTGGTCGGCACCATGATCGAACTGCCCCGCGCCGCGCTCAAGGCAGGCGAAATCGCCGAAGTCGGCGAATTCTTCTCCTTCGGCACCAACGACCTGACGCAGACGACCATCGGCATCAGCCGCGACGACGCCGGGCGCTTCCTGACGCAATATGTCGACAAGGGCATCTTCGCCCGCGACCCGTTCGTCAGCATCGATGTGGAGGGCGTCGGCGAACTGATCGAACTGGCCGCTGAACGCGGCCGCGCCACCCGCAGCGGCATCAAGCTCGGCATTTGCGGGGAGCATGGCGGCGACCCGGCGTCCATCGCCTTTTGCGAGAAGACGGGCCTCGATTATGTATCGGCATCGCCCTATCGGGTGCCGATTGCGCGCCTTGCCGCGGCTCAGGCGGCGCTGGCGAACCGGAAATGACAGGGCAGGGGCGGGATCATCCCGCCCCTTTTTTTCAGGCTTGCGTGGTGCGGTGCTCGTAGAGCCGCGCATGCTCCTGGTCCTGGCGGGCATCCAGCAGGCGAGCCTGCTCCCGCCATTCCTCCCGCGAAATCACGCCGCGACGCAGGCCAAGTTTCGTTTCCAGCGCTGCCTCCTGCTCGGCGCCGATCGCCGCGATCTGGTCGTAGCGATGATAGCCCGCCTGGTTGAGCGCGATCTCATCCTGCGGAGTGATGCCCCGGATGCGGCTGAAATCGTCCCGCTCATGCGTGCTTCCGGCAGGGCCGTGCATGGCGCCGGGCCGTGGCGGAACCGACTGACGCTCCAGTTCGGCGATCCGCTCCCGCGCGTCGGCAAGGCGCGCGTCCCGATCCTTGACCGCATGGGCGTGGGCAAGCTGCTCGTCACGCCAATAGCGCTTATATTTGCCGCGCCCGCTCAAAATGAGGCCCAGAAGCAGCCCGATCAGCAGCGCGATCACCAACAGCGCGATTTCATTTGGTGTGAAGGTCATCTCAGCATCCTTTCCTGCCCATCGAACGACCGGGACGAAACAAGGTTGCGGTTCGGCGCCTTCCAAGGGGCTGGCCGGCAAAAAAGTGCAAAAAGGGCTTGCTCAAAAGCCTGGGCGCTTCTATCTGCGCCACTCCAACGCACCCGTAGCTCAGCTGGATAGAGCATCAGACTACGAATCTGAGGGTCGGACGTTCGAATCGTTCCGGGTGCGCCATTTCCCACAGTCCCGTTTCATGTCCTCGCATGGGTGCGAAGTCGCTTGCACGAGGGATGCGACCGGCGGCGGTTTTTAAATCAGGATAGTCCAGTTTAGGGGTTGCCAGACTGCCCGCCCCCTTCTATCTGCGCCTCCACCACGCACCCGTAGCTCAGCTGGATAGAGCATCAGACTACGAATCTGAGGGTCGGACGTTCGAATCGTTCCGGGTGCGCCATTTCCCTTAAATCGCTGCAAAACCAGCCTTAAGGAACGCATCGGTCCAGGGCGGGCCTGTCCAGATCCACGACGGTGATGATCGTGGAGACGGCAGCGTTGGCGGATATGCTGCACGTCCTTGCCCGGTCGAAGGTTCCGGCTGGCCATTCCTCCGGATATTCGGCGTTGAACGCGGGCTTGCCCGCCGCGACATAGGGCGCGCTGTCGGCGCAGAAATCGCCCAGCACGCATCCTTCGAACAATATGGCGTCGAACAGCGGCACGAGCTTCGCGGACGAACCGCCGGCGTTCTTCTGCACCGGCTTCAGCCCATAGCCGCGCGCCCGGGCGGAGAGGGCGGTCACATAGGCGATCATGTCCTGTTCCGTCAGGTCGAACCCTGTCGTCGCGGCGCCATCCTCGAACGCGTCCATCACGTCGAATTCGACATGGTCGAAACCCTTGTCCCGGCACATGCGCAGCCGGTCGTCCATGACCTGGATGAATTCGGGATAGCGGCGAATGTCGATGTAACGCTCGCCCGCGAAGCCGGGATAGCTGTTGCCCAATAGTCCCGATATGGCCGAGAGGCTGGCATAGTCTGGCCGGTTGCTTTCCGCCGATCCGACATCGAGATAGCAGATCGTCCTGGTTCCGCGGGATTTGGCCAGCGCCACATAAGCGGCGGCCGTGTCGAACCCGTCGACATCGAGATAGGCGACGGCGGGCGGCGTCGCGGGCAGGCCCTGGTTCTGCAATATCCAGTCCCAACTGAAAAGCGTTGCAGGGG